>DVMZ01000090.1 GCA_018714725.1 Candidatus Scatosoma pullistercoris | reverse complement strand
TGCTCTCTTTCATATCCTTCTGTCGGCGAGCCGGAAAAACAGTCTTTCCGCGTTGGAAAAAATCCGCCCTTCCAGTTCCTCCTCCTTTTCGTTTCTCAAAGCCGCAAGATTTCTGACGACGTGCGCGACGTTTCCGGGCTCGTTCGGAAAAACGCCGCGGAAAGGCACGGGGGTGAGATAGGGGCTGTCCGTTTCGGACAAAATCCGGTCAGAAGGCACCCGCCTTGCGCTCTCCTGCACTTTTTTGGCGTTCCGGAAAGTGGACGTGCCTCCGAAGGAAAAATACATCCCCAGCGCCGCAAACGCCCCGACCATTTCCGCCGAATAGGAATAGCAGTGCATGAGTCCGCCGAAGCGGAGCCTGTCCGCTTCCGATTGCAGTAATTCCAGCGTTTCCGCCGCTCCGTCCCGGCTGTGCACGACGACGGGCAATCCCAGCTCGTCCGCAAGCCGGAGCTGGCGGACGAACAGCTCCCTCTGCAATTCCCGCGGGGGATTGTCGGGAAAATGATAGTCCAGCCCGATCTCGCCGACCGCGACGCATTTTGACTCTTTGGCCAGCGCCGCAATCTCCGCAAGGTCCCCCTCCCGGTACTTTCCCAGCTCTTCCGGCTGGAATCCGGCCGTAAAATACACGTCGGCGTGCCGGGCGGAAAGTTCCGCCGCCGCCCGCGAGGAAGCAAGATCGAATCCCGACGAAACAAACGCCGTTACGCCCGCGTCCCGGGCGCGGGAAAGCACCGCTTCCACGCCGCCGACCCCTTCGTATTCTCCGCCCGTCAGATGGCAGTGCACATCGATAAACAAATCCCTGCCCCCTCGATCAACCGATTTTCGCGCCGCTTTCCAGAGCGGAATCGTCCGGCACGACCAGCGCCAGTTTCCCGTTTTCGTCCTCCGCCGCGAGAATCATGCCCTCGGACAGCACCCCGCAGAGAGTGACGGGTTTTAAGTTGGTGACGAACACCACCTTTTTGCCGACCAGTTCCTCGGGTTTATAATGCTTCCCGATTCCGGACACCACCGAACGGGTCTCCGCGCCGAATTTCACCGTTTCGTGCAGGAGTTTGGAGGACTTGGGCACCTTTTCGCAGGCGACGATTTCCCCCACCTGCAAACGGACCTTCGCAAAATCCTCAATCGAGATTTCCTCCGCCTTTTCCTCTTCCGCCGTTCCGCCCTCTGCCTGCGCCGCATCCTTCTTTTCCGTTCCGGAAACAGCCGGAGCGACGGTGTCTGCAGTTCCGGCCGGCGTAGCTTTGGCGATCTTGATCCCGGATTTTTTCGCCGCCGCGGCCTGTGTTTCCGTCGCGGCCTGACCGGACGGCTCCGCCTGTCCTTTTGCCCCGGCAGTATTCGCAGTTCCGGCAGTTTCGGCGGCCGCTTCGGCGCGCTGCGCCTCGCGGATCTTTTCGATTTCCGGTTCCAGCGCCTTGAAATCGATCCGGGCAAACAGCGCGGAAACGGGGGTGACCGTCACGCGCTCCGCAAGCCCGAAGCGGGCGCATTCTTCCAGCGAACGGTCGGCCCCGCCGAACGCCGCCAGTATCTTCGCCGACGTGTCGGGCATGAAGCTGTCCAAAAGGGACGCGCCCGTCTGAATGGCTTCCGCGAGGTTGTAGAGCACGTCGTTCAGCCGTTCCTTTTTGCTCTCCTCTTTGGCAAGCGCCCAGGGCATGGTTTCGTCGATATACTTATTGGCGCGGCGGAAGAGCGCAAAAATCTCCGTCAGGGCGTCCGCAACGCGCAGTTCGTCCGCGCGGGCGCGCACCCGGGAAACCGTCCCCGTGACAAATTCGCGGAAGTTCTCGTCCGGGCCCTCTCCGTGCGAGGAAGGACGGGTGACCGTGCCGCCGAAATATTTGGAAATCATCGCGACTGTGCGCGAAACGAGATTGCCGAGGACGTTGGCGAGCTCGGTATTGTACCGTTCCGCCACCAGTTCCCAGGAAATCACGCCGTCGTTGTCGAACGGCATTTCATGGAGCACGAAGTACCGCACCGCGTCCACGCCGAACAACCGCACGAGATCGTCCGCGTAAATGACATTGCCCTTGGATTTGGACATCTTGCCGTCCCCCTGCAACAGCCAGGGATGGCCGAATACCTGCTTGGGCAGCGGCTCGCCCAGCGCCATCAGGAAAATGGGCCAGTAAATGGTATGGAAGCGGATGATGTCCTTGCCGATAAGGTGCAGGTCGGCCGGCCAGTATTTTTTATAATTTTCGCCGCTGTTCCCGTCGGGATCGTAGCCGAGGCCGGTGATATAGTTGGTCAGGGCGTCCAGCCAGACATAGACGACGTGCTTTTTGTCAAACGGCACGGGAATCCCCCACGAAAACGAAGTGCGGGAAACGCAGAGGTCCTGCAGCCCTTTCAGCAGGAAGTTGTTCATCATCTCGTTTTTACGGGAAACGGGCTGAATGAATTCCGGATGAGTGTTGATGTGCTCGATCAGCCGATCGGCATATTTCCCCATTCTGAAGAAATAAGCCTCCTCTTTGGCGGGTTTCACTTCCCTGCCGCAGTCGGGGCACTTCCCGTCCACCAGCTGGCTTTCCGTCCAGAAGGACTCGCAGGGGGTGCAGTACATCCCCTCGTAACAGCCTTTGTAAATATCCCCCCGGTCGTAAAATTTCTGAAAGATTTTCGCGACCGTCCGCTCGTGTTCCGGGTCGGTGGTGCGGATGAATTTGTCATACGAAGTGCCCATCAGGTCCCAGATCTGCCGGATTTCCCCCGCGACTTTATCCACATACTGCTTGGGCGTCACCCCCGCCTTTTCCGCTTTTTCCTCGATCTTCTGGCCGTGCTCGTCCGTGCCCGTCTGGAAAAACACGTCATAGCCTTCCTTGCGCTTGAACCGTGCAATCGCGTCCGCCAGAACCGCTTCATAAGTGTTCCCGATATGCGGTTTTCCCGACGTATATGCAATCGCCGTCGTGATATAATAAGGTTTTTTCGTCTGATTGTCCATAGTCCTCTCCTGTCCGTCCCCTTCCGGGGCCTTCGGTTCGCCTTTCATTATACACCATTTCCCCGCAAAAGTAAATCACTTTTCGCGCTTTTTGCGCCGCTTTCCTCTCTTCCCGCTCCCGTTCGCCCGCCGATTTTTTGTATTTTCTGCCGTTGCAAATAAAACCGCTTCCGTGCCCGGATTCTGTAACGGGTCAAGGGACGATGTCCCTTGCGGGTGCGGGCGGCGCCCGCGAACCCTTGCCTACAGGCCCCCGGCGAAAGCCGCTTCCGAACTCCAACAGCAAACCATGGGTTTGCGCTTTATTGCCGACAGGCAATCCCCGCCGCAAGGCGTAACCTACCCCCAACAAAAGCAAGTCGCCAGACTTGCGCCGTACCGCCGTCAGGCGGTCATCGCCGAAGGCGAAACCACCCCCAACAAAGCAAGCCAACCGGCCTGCCGTTTCCCTTGTCTCCCGTTCTTTTTCCGCTCTGCGCCGCGTTTCGCTTCTTCCTGTCATCCCTGCCATTTCTCCCCACCTCAATCTCTCCGCGTCTTTACTCCTTTCCGCGTTCTCGCTTCCGGCATTTCCCGCAGGACAAGGGCATATAATAGAACCATGAACGCCGTATTTTCCGTCATTTTCATCCTTTCCGCCGCCGTATTGCTCGTTCTGGACCCGGCGGAATTTCTGCCCGCGCTCCTGGACGGGGCCGGGAAAAGCGCCACGCTCTGTCTGGCTTTGCTCGCCTCTTACGCGGCCTGGCTGGGCCTGATGCAGCTTTGGGAAGAAAGCGGGGTCACGCGAGGCATTTCCCGGCTTCTGACTCCCCTTTGCCGCAAACTGTTCCGGACGGAGGACAAAGAAGCGCTGTCCGCCATCGGCATGAATCTGTCCGCCAATCTCCTGGGCATCGGCGGCGCCGCCACCCCTTACGGCATCAAAGCCGCAAATCTGCTGGAAAAAGGAAAAAACGCGCACTATTCCTCCTCCATGCTCTTCGTCGTCAACGCCACTTCCCTGCAAATTATTCCCACCTCCGTGGTCGCCATGCGCGTCGCCGCAGGCAGTTCTTCCGCCGCGGACATCATTCTCCCCACCGTGCTCGCCACCGCCTTTTCCACCCTGCTCGGGATTGCCCTCACCATGCTCTTTATCCGTCCCCGCAAAACCGCCCCAAAACCCGGCCCGACGCCTTTCCGGTCCCCCCGCACTTCGGGAGCTGAACAATGAAACTTTTCACCCTCGTCATCCCGCTCATCTTCCTCGTTTCCTTCCTGTTTGCCGTCGTGCGGAAAGTGCGCGTCTACGACAGCTTCACCCAAGGCGTCAAAGCCGCCCTTCCGCTGGTCATGTCGGTGTTTCCCTATATCGCCGCCGTCATGATGCTCAGCCGCCTGTTTGAAGTGAGCGGCCTGGAAGCCCGCCTGGTCCGGCTGCTTACCCCGCTGTTCCGCGGGCTGGGAATCCCCGAAGAAATCGCTTCACTCGTCCTGATCAAGCCCCTGTCCGGAAACGGTTCCACCGCCGTGCTCGCCGATCTGCTCGCCCGATACGGCCCCGACAGCTATGTCGCCCGCTGTGCCTGCGTCGCTTATGGTTCCTCTGAAACCGTGTTCTACATCGGCGCCGTTTATTTCTCCCAGACCCGAAATAAAAAATTCACCGGCGCTCTCCTCATCTCCCTCTTCTCCTATTTCGCCTCCGTCGTCCTCTGTTGCGCGCTCTGCAAAATCCTGTAACCCTCCTTTTTGTTCCTTTTTTACAATTATTTCACATTTAACAAAATTTTAATGTGATAATTTTGTGAAAATGTTAATTTCAAACATTTTTTGCCAGAATCGAATGATTTTGAGGGATTAAAAAATTTTTCTGAAAAATCGTTTACTTTTTTGTCGAAGTATAGTAAAATGTACCTGTAAGTTGAAGGAAGGGAATACCGATCCTGAGACTTCATTAAAATCGCTCATCATTTTCCCCCTTATCATATAGGTAGTTCCCCGTTTCCGTAAGGCAGCGGGGAATTATCGTTTTTTATGTTTAAAAAATGTTTAATTTTTAATAATCCTCCTGTAAAATCGACAATTGTCATTGACAGCCGCTGATTTTTTTGATATGATAAATAAAAAACAAGGGGTTATATATGAAAAAGAAACTTGCTTTTCGAGTAATTATTGATATTTTGCTTATTTTTTCTTTGTCAATTTTTATTTTTCAAGCTGTGCAATTTTTCAAATCATCAAATGGTCTTTGGGCTTTATACAATCAAGACGGATTATCGCAATGGAAAGAAGGAGCAATAGAAAATTTTTTTACTGCAATCATAAGTCTTTTTTGCGCTATAATTTCAATCGTATTTTTTATTGTTTTTAATTTCAAAGACATACAATGGCTTTGTGGTTCACTTGCCAAAGAAATAAAAGAACACAAAGAAGCCACCGCCGAGGAGAGAAAGCAGAAAAAGATAGAAGATTTGCAGAAACAGCTTGACGAACTGAAAAAGGAATAAGCAACATGAGCCGCCGCCGAAAAATATTTACAAAGCGAGAATACGAAAAACTGTCGCGTTCGCATGAAGGAAGATTACATATTTATAAAACATATCTTGCAACGAGTCTGCTTGCGCTTATCGGTGGAATAATTTTTGCATTCTCTTGCAAATATATGTGCATAGAAGACCTTGCTTGGCTTGGATTTTTATTTGTTGTTGGCGGAGGCATCTCGGCCACCATCTTCCTATTTATGATACAATCTGAAAACGATACTGAAAAAGAAAGAATTAAAATCAATCAAGAACAAGAAAGGATTTTCAAAGAAAATGAACTAAAAGAAAAAAAAGCCAAGGAAGCACAATATATTGAGCATTTAGATAAACTACAAAAATCAAACATTGAGCAAGTCGACTTAATGTCAGGATTTGAATTTGAAGAATTTGTTGGTTCTATTCTGTCAAATTTAGGATATAAATCCTGTACCACCAAAAAAAGCGGTGACTTTGGAGTTGATATTATTCTCGAAAAAGACGAAAAGAAAATCATAGTTCAAACAAAAAGATATTCGAAAAAAGTATCCGTCGGTGCCATTCAAGAAATTTCCACTGCGCAAAATTTTTACGGGATTTACAACGCTTGGGTCGTTACAAACAATTATTTTACCGAATCCGCAATAAAATTAGCCGAATCAAATCATATAAAATTAGTAAATCGGGACGAGTTAATTTCATTGATCTTAAAATCAAAAGAGGCCAGCAAAAAAGTCTCTCCGGCAATTGTTGATGAAAAATGCAGTCAAACGAACGGCAACGGCTCAAATCCGATAAAAAATATAAATGAAGTAAACGATTTCAGCGAGAAAGTTTTAGTAAGTCAAAACAGAGTACTTTCATTTTTTAATAATTTAGACTGCAAAAATATTTACAATGAAGCGTTATATGTAAATAATTTCCCGGTTTACAACAAACAAAATTATATTTCTCTCCATTTTTTCTATATAGAAACGGCAAAATATTTACATCGATTATCAGGACAAGTTCCGGAAGCAGATAACTATGCATTATTGGTTTGTGAAATGGATTTCAAAATATTGAAAGAAATATCTGCCATAATGACCGAGCCTTATGCTTGTCCTACAGCAACAATTGCATGTATCATTTTAGAGCGCTTAAAGGAATACCAAAAAGTAATAGAGTACTGTGATTTTTTTATAAATATGCACGCAAATGAAACTTCGGGGAACAGCTTTATTTTCAGAAAAAACAAACTCCAAAAAAGACTAATAAAGAATAATCCTAACCCTTAACTCCTCTTTAATTTAGCAAACCGAACAAACATGCATTAAATACAGCTTTCTTTTGCAATACCCTCCTATAAACCTCTAACCTTATCGTTCTTACCCGAATCAATACACCCTCTTCTGCAAACGAGCGCAACTTTTTATGCAAAAAGAAGCGAAACAAGAAAATCCTAATCACCTTACACCAAATAATAATCATCCACCCGCATAGCGGGTGGTTTTTATTTTTCGGGCATAGCCCTTGTTCACTGGCGTAGCGCAAATGCGCTCTTTGGTTGGCCTGCCAGCCATGCATTGGT
>DVMZ01000089.1 GCA_018714725.1 Candidatus Scatosoma pullistercoris | reverse complement strand
GGGCGAGGACATCAGACTCGTGCTGTACGACGGCAAGTGGGGTAATCAGAAGGTGGCGGCGACCATGAAGAGCAAGGAATGGACGAAGGTAAGCGTGGACGTGTCCGTCTACGGCTCCGACTTCTTCTTTATCCTCGACTCGGCCGCCTGCTCGGAAGGCGTCTGGAAGATCACCGGCTTTATGGGCGTGCCCGCGGAAGAGACTTCTGATTCCGGCGCCGCGACGTCGGAAACCACGACGTCGGAAACCGCAGAAGGCGTATTTTCCGGAAAAAAGGAAGAACTTGTGTAAAAATGTAAAGATCGGTTTATAAGACAGTATCACAAGGTGTGGCCTGAAGCGCAGCTTGGGCGGGAAATTCCCGCTCAGGCCTGCGCTTTTCGCGGTATCCGGAAAAGTCGGGAACGATCGGGAGATCGCCGTAACAATAAAAATGGGACAGGCAGGGATGAGATCATGCTGAATCTAAACATCGAAGAAAAACTGGAAACGACGGTTTCCGCGCTGAATGCGCTGAAAACCGTAAAAAGTTCGCCGCTGGAAGTGCTCTGCAGAGAAGCGAGCGCCGACGAGAGGAGCGTGCCGGACGGGAAGGAGGGCTTTTCCGTCTTTGCTTCGCCGTATATGCTGTTTGAAGAGGACCGTTACTACTGGTTCCGGGCTTCTTTTGAAGTGGCGGGTCTGAAAGAATGGGAAGAGGCGTATCTTTGCGTGGAGACATTTATAGGCGGAGTTTCTTCCACGACCCGGCCGCAGGGCTTGCTGTATCTCAACGGAGAGGCGGTGCAGGGGATCGACATCAACCACACGGACGTGCGGCTTCGGGAAGGAAGGTACGAAATGGCGCTGTTGTTTTATACCCATTCGTTCGGGTTGTCTCTGCCCGTTTATTTTTCTCTGAAAATCCGGGACCGGAGAATCGAAACTCTCTTTTACGATCTGAAAGTGGCGCTTGATTCGATACGCCTTCTGGACCGGCGCTCGGACGAGTATATTGTTTCGGCGGCGGCGCTGGAACGGGCAATCAATCTCATCGATTTCCGCCGGGAGTATTCGGAGGAGTTTTATTCGTCTCTGGAACGGGCGAAAGACTGTCTGTACACGCGCTATTATGCCGGAGACAGGGCAAAAAAGCCGGTGGTCAACTGCATAGGGCATACGCACATCGACGTGGCGTGGCTCTGGCCGCTCGCGCAGACGAAAGAAAAGGCGGAACGGAGTTTTGCTACCGTGCTGAGGCTGATGGAAGAATATCCGGAATACAAATTCATGTGTTCCCAGCCCCAGCTGTATCAGTTCGTAAAAGAGCGCAATCCGGAGCTTTACGAAAGAATCCGGGAAAAGGTAAAGGAGGGGCGCTGGGAAGCGGACGGCGCCATGTGGCTGGAAGCGGACTGCAATCTGACGAGCGGCGAAAGTCTCGTGCGCCAGATTCTGTACGGAAAGAAGTTTTTCAGGGAAGAATTCGGCGTGGACTGCCATACGGTATGGGAACCGGACGTATTCGGATACAGCGCCGCTTTGCCGCAGATCATGCAAAAGAGCGGCATCACCCGTTTTGTCACGGCCAAAATCGGCTGGAATGACACAAACCGTATGCCGTATGACGCTTTTCGTTGGCAGGGAATAGACGGGAGCAGCGTGTTTGCGTATTTCATTTCCACCTGCGACTGCGATCCCCGCCGCGACGTCTATGATACGACGTACACGACGTATTGCGGGCCGATTGACGCAAAAGCGGTCCTGGGGACGTGGAACCGTTTCCAGCAAAAGGAATTTGACGACGTGACGATGATCAGTTACGGCTGGGGGGACGGTGGCGGAGGGCCCACCCGCGAAATGCTGGAACAGCAGAGGCGGCTCGCGCACGGCGTGCCGGGCATTCCGCGGACAAAAATGGCGACGCTGCAAGAGACTCTGGACGAAATCGAGGGGAATTTTTCGAGAAATTGCCAGGAACTCGGGCGCACTCCGAAATGGAACGGGGAACTGTATTTTGAATACCACAGGGGCACGCTCACGTCCGTGCCGCGCATCAAAAAGAACAACCGGATGGCGGAATTTGCCTTGCAGAACGGGGAATTTTTCTCCGTGTTGGCCGAAACGCTTGCGGGAAGGCAATACGATCGGGCGGCGTTGGAAAAGAACTGGAAATTGCTGTTGCTCAATCAGTTTCACGACATTCTGCCCGGCTCGGCAATCGAAAAAGTTTACGCCGACAGCGACAGGCAGTTTGCGGAGCTGTTTTCGGGCCTTGCAGACATACAGGAAGGGGCGTTGCGTTCTCTTTGCGGAAAAATCGCTTTGCCGGAACGGGAAAAACGGGTCGGAAAACGGGTCGCCGTATTCAATCCGAACGGTTTCAGGGCGACGGGCACGGTACGGCTCGGCGGGAAAACGCGGGTGATAAAAGACGTGCCCTCTATGGGCTATAAAGTAATCGGCGGCAGCCGGAGAAGCGGCGGGATCGCCGTGGGCGAAAGAACGCTGGAAAACGCAAGCTATAAACTCGTTTTCGACGAATCGGGCGCGCTCGTCTCCCTTTGGGACAAGCGCTTCGGCAGGGAAATCGCCGCGCCGGGGGAAAAACTCAACGAATTCCGCGCGTACGAAGATATGCCGTATCAGTATGACAACTGGGAAATCGCGCCGTATTATAAGCAGAAAGAATGGATATTGAACGGCAAGGCGAAGTTTGAACCGATACGGGACGGAGATCGCGCGGGATTTGTCGTTACGAAAAAATACGGCGATTCAACCATTGTGCAGAAGATTTTTCTGTACAACGGTCTCGACCGGATCGATTTTGTCACGGACGCAGACTGGAAAGAGAAAAAACAGCTTCTGAAAGTTCGTTTCCCCTTTGCGCTTCTCATTGACAAAGCGACTTATGACATTCAGTTCGGGAACATCGAGAGGAGCACTTCGGGAAATACTTCCTGGGATTCCGCGCGCTTTGAGTGCGCGGGGCAGAAATGGGTGGACATGTCCGAGAACAATTACGGGGTGGCGCTCCTGAACGACGGAAAATACGGGTTCGGAGCAGAGGAGAACGTCCTTACGATGACGGTGCTGAAATCGGGCAGTTTTCCCTATCCGGGGGCTTCCGACGTCGTGCCGGAATTCACCTATTCCCTTCTCCCCCATGCGGGGGACTTCCGCCGCGGGGGAGTGGAAGAGGCCGCTTATATCCTCAACCGCGGACTGATTGCACGGGAACTTCCCGAAACGCGCTCCGTGCCGGAGAAGGCGGTTGAGGGAACGGACGTTCTGCCGGAGGAATATTCCTTCGTGTCTTGCGCAGCGAAGGGCGTGTATATCGAAACGGTGAAAAAGGCGGAGGACGGCGACGGGATTGTCCTGCGGCTGTTTGAAGCGTTCCGGGAAACGAAAGAGGTGACGCTGTGTTTCGGCAGAGAGATCGGGGAGGCGTTTCTTTGCAATCTGTCGGAGGACGAGGAGAAAAAACTGCCGACGGTCGGCAATTCCCTGACTTTTACGATCAAGCCCTTTGAAATCGTCACGATCAAGGTAAAATAAATTCTATGGAAATTTATTCTTTTGAAAACGGGTTCCGGGTCAGTCTGGATCCGGAAAGAGGTTGTCTGGAAGAAATCGTCCGGGGAGAACGGAAACTGAACTTCGGACGGGTCCCGTTTTATTCGATAAAATTGCGCGATCGGGAGGGAAAAGCGTCGATCGTCTCTGCGGGGAAGGGCTTTTTTCGCTCCTTTCACGCCGGCGAAGCGGTTTATTCGCATCCGGAATTTGACGTAAAACTCTCGCTTTCCCCGCAGGAAAATACGTTGCGTTGGCGCATGGAAATAAAAAATAAAACGGACAGTCTGATCGAGTGGGTGGAACTCATGTCCTTTGGCGTGTTCGGAAAATTGAAAGACGAGCCGGGCGGCAGGGGGGAGATTCTGTTTCCCTATAATGAGGGGTGTCTGGTCACGGACATGGGGCGGAGAAACGCTTCGCCTTTCCCGTATATCGAGCCGGAATATCCCAGCCTGGGCAAATATGCCGTCTTTCCGAACATGATTTGTTCGCAGTTTCTCGCTTATCTTTCGCAAGGGGACGGGATTTATCTCGGCATGCACGACGGCGCCCGTACGACCAAGCACATCGATTTTCGTCCGGAGGGGGATTGCATCAAATTGCAGATGCGCGCGTTTGCGGACGTCGGATACGGCCGGGACTATTCTATGCCCTTCGATTGCGTCATGGCGTTTTTTGAAGGGGATTGGCGGGACGCCTGCGGAATTTATCGCGCGTGGTTCGAGGAAAATCTTCCGGCAGGATTGACAAAAATTTCGATGAACGCTTCCCTGCCTGCCTGGTACGCGCAATCTCCCATCGTTGTCACCTATCCGATACGCGGAAAATTCGATACGGATGAAATGACGCCGAACGGGCTGTACCCGTATAAAAATGCGTTGCCGTATTTAAGGGAACTTTCCCGAAAGACAGACAGCAAAGTGATGGCCCTTCTGATGCACTGGGAAGGCACCGCTCCCTGGGCGCCGCCCTATGTATGGCCGCCGTACGGCGGAACAGAGGAGTTCACGGAATTTACGGAAGAACTTCATTCGCAGAATATGCTGCTGGGGGTCTATTGCAGCGGCCTGGGCTGGACGCAGCAGAGCAGTCTGATTCCTGAGTACAATAAGGAAGCGGAATTTGAAAAAGAGCATCTGAACGAGATCATGTGTTCGGACCCGGCCGGGGAACTGAGGAGCGAAATCTGCACGGCTCAGCGCAAGGGGTATGATCTGTGCCCCGCCTGCGGAAAGACGAAAGAAATCGTGAGCGGGGAGATTGTGAAAATAGCGGAGAGCGGCGTGGATTATATTCAGGCTTTTGATCAGAATCACGGCGGAAACAGCTATTTTTGTTACAGCGACAGGCACGGCCATATCCCTGCGCCCGGCAAGTGGCAGCAGGAGGAGGTTAATGCGCTCATCCGCAGAATTTTTGAAAAAACCGAAAGCCGTGGCAAGGGAGGGAAGGTGCTTCTGGGCTGCGAATCAGCCGCCGCAGAACCCTTTCTCGCAAATCTCAAATTCAGCGACAATAGATTTGAACTGAATTACTATATCGGCTTGCCCGTTCCCGTGTACGCTTACCTGTATCACGAATACGTCAATAATTTTATGGGAAATCAGATTTGCATGACCCTTTCCGAAGAGCCGTACAATTACGCTTACCGCGTCGCGTATTCCTTTGTCGCGGGGGATATGCTGACGGCCGTTCTGACCGATCGCGGGGAAATCTCCTATGCCTGGGGAAACGATTGTTTCAAGGCCCGGACGGATAAAGAGTCGGCTTGCACCATTCTGAAAAATCTGAATGCCTGGCGCACGGGAGCGGGAAAGGAGTTTTTGCATTGCGGAAGAATGACGAAACCGCTCGCGGTTTCTTGCGGCAAAAACAAGTTCCGGTGTGAGGACGGGCGGGAGATCGAGGTCGATGAGGTCCTGACGGCCGCGTACGAATATTCCGGTAAAACTGTGCAATTTCTGGCTAATTATAACGACAAACCCGTGACGGTGCAAACGGAAGCGCCGGTTTGCGTTTATGACGCAAAGGGAAACAAAGTGCAGAGCGGGGTCAGGGAAACGGAAATTCCCGCGCTGTCGGCCGTAATGGTGGCATCGGAAACGCAGAGGGCGCAAAGCGGCGCGGATTGTGCGGGGCGGAAGTCTGCGGAATGAATTTCCGCCTCAAAATGTTCTGCCGCGGCGAAATTATATCGGCAGACCGACGGGGCGTTGAACGCGGGCGATGCTCTTACGATGGCGGCCTCTGGGCGAGGCATAATTCCCCGAATTTCTCTTCCGGGAATGATTATTGAAAAAAGAAGGGGGCAGGGTTGTGGCGAAGTGAGATTCCCGCCATCGACAGGCGGGCGATTAAAGAACGAAAAAGAAAAGTTGTACATATAATACAGTATGAGGTTTTCCCTCAAATACACAAGAGGATTTCATACTATGTGCAACACTTGTTTTAATTCCTGTCGGTCGTGTCAGTCCTGTAATTTCTGCAATTACTGCCGCCCTTGCAATACCTGCAATGCTTGCGGAGGATTGTTTGGGGTACTGTTTGGCGCTTCGTGCGGGCATCGCTGCGGTTGCGACAATCGCTGCGGATATTGCGAACAAGCCCGGAAGGCTGCGATTACGGCGCGTATGGCGGCTGTTAATGCCTGCAGGTGCGCTGCGGTTGCGGCTCGGGCTGCTGCGAGGGCAGAACGTGTGGCGCATGCCTGCGATAGCGGATGCGGAACGAATACATGCGGTTTTTGCGGAACGAATCCGAATGGATTTGACGCCTATTATGTAAGACAGTATCATCTGTATCCGGAAGGAAAAGAGGATTGCTGCAACTGCTGGCAAGGCGATTGACCGTCTGACGGCTGACGATCGGATGTCGGTATTGCGGGAGCGGGGTTTGGGCCCCGCTCCCGTATTTATGGCCCTGAGGGGTAATGAAGCGTTTGATTTTTGTCTGTAAAAATTTTGTTTTCCTCTAAGGGGGCGTCGGGTTTCGTTTATGCTGGGCGGGATTGACCCGGATCGCATGGGCGGCCAGACATCTGAACGCTTTCGGGAAAATGGCGGAGAGCGGCAGGGATTGCAGTGAAGTTCTCATTCGGTTGTCCGCGGTAAAAGGGGGAATCGTCAATTTGGACAGACTCATTCTCGAAGATCATCCGGAGCATTGTATCCCGGAAACGGCAAAAGAAGGCGAGGAGAAAATAGCGCCGCTCAAAGGCGGCAATCGACAGGTTATTATGATCATGGAAAAAACAGACAAGGGTACGGAAAAGACAAAACCGATCGGGGTGGGAATCTTGTTCGCGGTGCTTGCGGCGGCGCTCTATGCGATCAATTCCCCGACGTCCAAGCTGTTGCTCGGATATATGCCGTCCACGCTGATGGCGGGATTTCTGTACATAGGCGCGGGAATCGGGATGCTGCCGGTCGCCTTGTTCAGAAAATGCGGAACGAAAACGGTTGAAACAAAACTGACCCGCAAAGAACTGCCGTATACGGTGGCGATGATTCTGCTCGATATTGCGGCTCCGATCTGCCTTCTGCTCGGATTGAAGTCTGCGACGGCGGCAAATGCTTCGTTGCTGAATAATTTTGAAATCGTCGCGACGGCGGTCATTGCCCTGGTTGTGTTCAGGGAGAAGATCAGTGTGCGGCTCTGGTTCGGGATTCTGTTTGTCACGCTGTCCTGCGTGCTGCTTTCCTTTGAAGACGTTTCCGGGCTTCGCTTTTCGATCGGCTCCCTGCTCATATTGGTTGCCTGCGTCTGCTGGGGGCTGGAAAACAACTGCACGAGAAAAATATCCTCCAAAGACCCGTTGCAGATCGTTTTGCTGAAAGGAATCTTTTCCGGAACGGGCTCGCTTGTCATCGGGTTGCTCGCCGGGGAGCGCGTACGGGTTCTTTGGAGTGTTTTCGCCGTTCTGGGCGTAGGGTTTGTCGCTTACGGACTGAGTATTTTTTTCTATGTGTATGCGCAGAGAATTCTCGGCGCCGCCCGCACGAGCGCGTATTATGCCATAGCGCCTTTTATCGGGACATTTTTGTCTTTGCTGATTTTCAGGGAAATGCCGCCGTATACCTATTTTATAGCTTTGGGTCTGATGGCGGTCGGCGCGTGGCTGGCGTCGGGGGACAAACCGCTGTTCCGCCGGCATCGGCCTTCGACAGAAGAAACGGAAAAGCAATCCCGGGAATAAGCGGCGGGTTCCGGCGGCCGTCCCCCGGGGGGGGAGACTATACGCATATAGTCAAGGGTTTTAAAAATACGGGCGATCGCCCGGGCGCAGAAATCGTTGGAACTTGAGAGGTGATCGCACCCTTCCTTTTTTTCCGAGAATCGAGGCGGGCCGAGGAGGGCTGAAAAAACACATTAAACAAGTTTTTGCTTTTTTGGGGGAACCCGCCCGAAAACAGTTGACAAATCCGTCTTTTTATAATATACTATTATTGAACACTTGAAAAAATGTTCAATTAATGTGCGAGGGAGATATGGAGGAAAGAGGGCAAAGAACAGAAAGAGCTGCCGCGACGGCGGAAGAAATCCGCCGGAGACTTCCGGAAGAGCGGACGATTTATGAATTGGCGGAGCTGTTCAAGATGTTCGGCGATCCGACTCGCGCGAAAATACTCGGCTGTCTGCAAATACGCGATCTGTATGTGGGGGAGCTGGCGGAAGTGCTGGGCATGAGCGTGTCGGCGGTATCTCATCAGCTTCGGGTTTTGCGCGGGGCCAAGCTCGTGAAGGGGAGAAAAGAGGGAAAAGAAGTAAGATATTCCCTGGATGACGACCATGTCACCAAGATTATCGAATACGGCCTTACCCATGTTAACTAGGAACGGTGAAATCACAGGGGGGTTCCCTGTTTTTTTCGGGGATATATTTGAACGATTGTTCAATCAACCAATTATTCAACAGATCCCGGGAGCGGGATAAAAAATGCGGAGGTGGCGAATCGTGAAGAAAGTGTATAAGCTGGAAGACCTGGATTGTGCGAATTGTGCGGCGAAGATGGAGCGCGCGATCGCGAAAATCGAGGGCGTGGAGTCTGTCAGGGTCAGTTTTCTCAGCCAGCGGATGACGTTGGAGGCGGAGGAATCGAAGATGGAAGAGATCCTGGATCAGGCGGTCAAAGTCTGTAAAAGAATAGAGCCGGACTGTAAAATCATACGCCCGTAAACGGGGAGAGGTGGGAGATGAAAAATTCTTCGTTGAGCAGGAAAGAAAGGAAAAATCTCGCCCGCATTCTCGTTGCGCTGGCGATGTTTGCCATAATTTTTGTTGTTGATAAAATTGTCGTTCTGGGAAGCGTTTTTCAGGGCGCGGCCGGATGGGTGTTTCCCTTTCTTTTGTATCTCGCTGTCTATCTTCTGATCGGCTACGATGTATTGTGGCGGGCCGTTCGCAATATTGCGCACGGGCAGGTATTTGATGAGAACTTTCTGATGTGTTTTGCGACGCTGGGGGCGTTCGGGCTTGCCATATACCGGGGCGTCAGCGGACAGACGATCGAAGGGTTTGACGAAGCCTGTGCCGTACTGCTGTTTTATCAGGTGGGCGAATTTTTTCAGGAGTATGCGACGGGGAAATCCCGGAAATCCATTTCCGCATTGATGGACATTCGTCCCGATTCCGCAAACGTGCGGCGAGGGGAAAGAGTGGAAACGGTGGCGCCGGAAGAAGTGAAGGTCGGGGAAATCATCGTCGTGAATCCCGGTGAAAAAATTCCTTTGGACGGCGTGATCGTGAAGGGAAATTCCACGCTTGACGCCAAGGCGCTGACGGGAGAATCTCTGCCGCGGGAGGCAATGGAAGGGGAAGAAGTGCTCAGCGGATGCGTCAATCTCACTTCGCAGCTGGAAATCCGCGTGAACAAAGAATTTTATGATTCGACCGTTTCCAAAATCCTCGAATTGGTGGAGAATGCCGCCGATCAGAAATCGAAAGCGGAAAATTTCATTACAAAGTTTGCGAGATATTATACGCCGTCCGTAGTGATTGTGGCGTTGCTCCTCGCCGTGATTCCGGGCCTGATTACATCGGAATGGTCGGTCTGGGTATACCGCGCGCTGAATTTTCTGGTGGTTTCCTGCCCGTGCGCGCTGGTGATATCCGTTCCGCTGTCGTTTTTTGCCGGAATCGGCGCCGCGTCGAGGTACGGGATCCTGATCAAGGGCTCCAATTATCTCGAACGGTTCCGGAAAGCGGATATTTTCGTGTTTGATAAGACGGGCACGCTGACGAAGGGGAATTTTGCAGTCAGCCGTATTTCCCCCGCGGAGAATCGGGAGGAAGTGCTTCGGCTGGCGGCGATTGCCGAACGGGATTCGGCTCATCCGATTGCCCGGTCGATTGCGGAGCTTTACGGCAAGCCCGCGGAAAGCGGTTATGTCCTGACCGATGTGGCGGGGGCGGGAATCGTCGCTTCGCGCGGCGAAGACACGATATGTTGCGGCAATGCAAAACTGATGGCGCAGTATGCGATCGATTATCGGAAAGAAACGGGGCTGGGAACGGTCGTCTATGTGGCGCGGAACGGTAAATTTGTCGGCTCTTTGCTGATCTCCGACGAAATAAAGCCGGAATCCGGCGAGGTGATCGGCGAACTGAACGGAATGGGCTGTAAAACGGTAATGCTGACGGGGGACAACGAAGCGATTGCGGAAAACGTGGCAAAGCAGCTCGGCGTGACGGAATATCGCGCTTCCCTGCTTCCGCAGAATAAGGTGGAAGCCGTGGAAGAATTGCTTCGGGAGAAAAATCCGAAAGAGGCGCTCTGTTTCGTGGGGGACGGAATCAACGACGCGCCGGTGCTCATGCGTTCGGATATCGGCATCGCGATGGGCGGGGTCGGCAGCGATGCGGCGATCGAAGCCTCCGATATCGTCCTGATGCGGGACGATTTGCGCGGAATTCCGCTCGCCAAACGGATTGCCCGGAAAACGATGTCCATCGTCTTTCAGAATATCGTGTTTTCTTTGGCGGTGAAAGGCATCATTCTTTTGCTGTCGGCGCTCGGGATTACGAATATGTGGTTTGCGGTGTTCGGCGATGTGGGGGTGGCGGTGCTCGCTATCCTGAACGCCATGCGCGTCAATACCGGATACGGCGGAAAAAGCGGAGAGCGTGCGATTGCGCCGGAAGGGCGGACCGGCTGCTCGGAGCTTTGACGCGGGGCGGAAAAGGATGTTCTGCGCTTTTGTGCGGGAAAAAGTTCCGGACGGATTCCGTCCGGGAAAATTAAGGGCCGGAACAGCGGAAAAGCAAATCCGCTTTTCCGGCTTTCGGATTTTTTCGGTTCTTTGCGATAAAATGCGGAGATAGAATTGACGGAAGGGGAAAAAGATGGTAAAATAGGGGCATGAAAAACAAACGTACAGAAAAATTTTGCGGCACGGAGAACGGCGAAGCCGCGGCGGCCGCTCCGGCAACGTATCCTTTGCAACCGGGGACGGAGATTTCCGGGGGGATTCCGACGGAAATTGCATCGGACGCTCCCGGAGAGTTTTCCGACGAAAAGGCGGCGCTTGTCCTTCCGGGGGAAGAGAGCGCGGAAGGGATTTCGGAGGGAGGCGCTCCCGGGGCGGAAAAGGAATGCGTTCTCCCTGACGCGCGGAAATCCGGCGCTGCCATGGCCGCGGAGAAGGTAATCATTTTTTTGAAAAAGAACGGCGCGGCGCTTTTGGCGGCGTTGATTGCGTTCCTCATTTATTTCTTTCAGCTTGCCGTGTCGGAGGTCTATCCGTTCGGGGATTCGTATGTGGTGGCAAGCTATGATTTGTCCGCCCAGATCTGCCCGTTCATCGAGCACCTGTTCGATGTGATGGACGGGAAATCTTCGCTGTTTTATTCCTATTCCATTGCCGGCGGAGCGGACGTTTTCGGCACTTTTGCCTATTTCTTTATCAGTCCGTTCAGCTTTCTGTACCTTCTGTTCGGAGACGGCAGCGTGTATAATGCCTGCGGCGTGGTGATGGCGTTCAAGCTCGCGGCGATTGCCTTTGCGGGCGCGTGGTTTGCCGTGAAACTCTTCCGCGGGATTCCGGGGTATCTTTGCTGTGCGATCGGAATCGTATACGCCTATTGCGGCTATGTGTTCGTCGCCAGCACCTATGTCAACTGGATTGATTTTCTCATCTATATGCCCTTTTGCGCGGCGGCGTTTGTCCGCTTCGTGCGGACGGGAAAATTCCTGGTCTTCTCGATCCTGATGGCATGCTGCATTTACACCTGCTTTTCCATCTCCTGCTTTTCGATGTTCATCGTGTTTCCCACCCTCGTCGGCTATGCGTTTCTCGGGGTGGACAGGGAACGCAGAAATTCGTTCATTGCATACCTGTGCCTGTCTTTTTTTGTCGCAGTGCTCATGGCGCTGCCGGTTTTGCTCCCGGCGCTGATGGCTTATCTCCGCAGCGGCCGCAGCGGCGGATTGTTTGACGAGTTCTGGTACGGTTTCACGTTCGGGGAAAAGACGTCGTTTGATATTTCGGAATACTTTGACCGGGCGGGTACGGCCTGGTACCGCAAATACAGCTATATACTCAGCGATTCCGTGTTTGTGGTGCTGACGCTGGTCTGGCTTTTCCGCTCCGGACTGAAAACCCCCCTGTCGAAATTTATGCTGCTGGCCGGCGCGACCACTCTTCTGCCCGTATTTGTCGATGAAGCGATGCTTCTGATGAACATGGGCTCTTATATGTCTTATGCGCTTCGATTCGGCTTTCTCAACGCTCTGTATTTTCTGGGCGGAGCCTGTCTTGCGGCGAGCGAATGCCGGTTCGGCAGGGAAAAAGCATTTGACGGCACGCCGCTGGAGGCGCGGGACAGGGAAGGCGCGTCCGTTCTTTATGCGTTGGTCTGCCTGGGAGCGGCCGTCGTTCTGGCGGTGTTCGTCTCCAGCGAACTGTATCTGAACATCTGGGATTCGTTTACTTCCGATTCCGCGCTGTTGAATGACGCGCATGCTTTTTCCGGCATGTTTGCCCATTCCCTGGGCGGTTTGCAGGTGATTGCGGTACTGTTTCTCATCGTGGGGGCGGTTACCTTGCTGGGCGTTTTTC
>DVMZ01000088.1 GCA_018714725.1 Candidatus Scatosoma pullistercoris | reverse complement strand
CTTTTTGTAGGTAGCCGTCTTGTGCCGGTAATGGATCCCGAGCACCTGAATGGTGATCAGCGGCGCCAACGCCACCAGCGCCACGCACCCGAACGCCAGAGTCATGATCTCGGCGGGAGCGATCACCGCGCAGGCGCCGATCGCCATAGGCAGGACGAAGGTCGAGACCATCGCGCCGCTGGCGACCCCGCCCGAGTCGAACGCGATCCCCGTGAACAACCGGGGCGTAAACGGCATCAACAGCAGGGCGGCCGCATAGCCGGGCACGAGCAGCCACATGACGTTGAATCCCGCCACAATCCGGAGCATCGCAAAGCCCAGCGCCGCGCAGACGCCGATGCAAAGTCCCTTTTTCATCGCGGAAGAAGTGACCGCGCCCGCGGACATGTGTTCCACCTGTTTGTTGAGCACATACACGGCGGGCTCGGCGGAGACCACGAAGTAGCCGAGCAGCATCCCCACGGGAATGAGCGGCCAGCCGTTGTTTATCCCAGCGAGCACGCTGCCGATCTTCCTGCCGACCGGCATGAACCCGACGTTTGCGCCTGTCAGGAAAAGAGTCAGGCCCGCAAAGGTATAGACGATTCCGATGATCACCTTGATGAGCTGACGGCGGGAAAAAGTCCGCGTAAACAGCTGAAAGAGCACAAAGAAGGCCGCGATGGGAGAAAGGGCGCGCAGCACTTCCAGCGCATATTCCCCCAATCCCCTTCCGTACGCGAGAAACGCGTCCTGCGTGGTCCCGGGAATGACGATCTCCTCCACGGCATACTCCCCGCCTTCCGCCTTATAGACAATGCCGAGCACCAGCACCGCGAGGACGGGCCCCACGCTGCCCAGCGCCACCAGGCCGAAGCTGTCGTCCCCGCTCTTTCTGTCGCTCCGGACGGCCGCGACGCCGACGCCCAGGGACATGATAAACGGCACGGTAACCGGCCCCGTGGTGACGCCGCCCGCGTCGAAAGAAATGGCCCAGAAACTCTGCGGCACGAACAGGAGCGCGACGGCAAACAACGCGACATAACAGACGCCGAGCAATACAGGCAGACTGATTCCGAACACGATGCGGAGCATCGCCACGGCGAGAAAAACGCCCACGCCGACGGAGACGCTGACAATCATCACGGTATTCTCGATGTCGGGCACCTGTTGCGCGAGAATCTGTAAATCGGGCTCCGCGATCGTGACGATGACGCCGATCACAAAGCTCACGAATGCGATCAGCCAGATCTTTTTGCTCCGGGTGAGCGCGGAACCCACTTTCTGCCCGATGACCAGCATCGACATATCCGCGCCCAGCGTGAACACGGCCGTGCCCGCGATGAGCAGCACCACCCCGATCGCAAACAGCAGAAAGGTGCCCGATTCCAGGGGGGTCAGCGTCAGCGAAAGCCCCAGCACGATCAGGGCGATGGGAAACACCGCGCGGAACGCTTCTCCCAGCTTTTCTTTGAGCGCGTCGGCCATGCCGCTGCGCCGTTCTTTGCCTTTTTCTCTTTTCATGGTCCGATTTCCCTTTCCGCGGTCCGCCCGCGTTCTTCCCTTTCCCCGCGCCGACCGCGACGATTTTGAAAAACAGCCGTTTCTTCGTCAGATGGCGGAGAAACGGCTGTTCAATATGCCGACAGTCGGATTCGGTCCCGGATTCAATCCCGGCAAGCCCGGGTTCAATCTTCTTTTTCCAGTCTCATGGCGTCTTCGCTGTCCTCGTACTGTTCGTACTGATTGCAGAATTCCGCAAAGACCTCGTCCATGAGCGCTTCGTCCTCCAACGGCACCAACCGCTGGTCCTCCCCTTCGCCTTCCAAAAGGAACTCCACCACTTCGTCCTCTTCCTCTTCGCTTTCGGGTTCGGCTTTCTGGAAAAAGCAATACCACTGACCGCGGTATTCGATCGTTCCGATGTGCAGATACCGCTCCGTATTTCCCTCGTCGTCTTCCAGTTCGATGATATTGTCTTCGTATTCTTCGTCTTCCGTCAGATTGCGTTGATCCATGGTTTTCCTTTCGCCGCCGAGCGGCTCTCCTCCGTTTATTGTCCGTTCCTTTTCCGCCTTTTTGACGCGGGAAAGATAACTTTCCAGTATATAGGACGCCGCGATCGAATCCACCGTCTGTTTCCTGCGGTCCCGCTTCACGCCGCCCGCCATCTGCGTCTCGCGCGCCTGAACGGTGGTAAAGCGTTCGTCCTCCCGCTCCACGGGCCGGCCGACAAGCGTTTCCAGCGCCCCGATAAACCGGCGGGTCTTTTCGGTCTGAACGCTCTCCGTGCCGTCGGCGTTGAGAGGCAGTCCGCACACGATGACGTCCGCGCCCTTGTCCCGCGCGATTTTCGCAATCGCCGCCACGTCCCCGTCAAAACTGCGGGTGCGGAAATACGTCTCGCACGGAATCGCATATTCGTTGAACGGATCGCTGACCGCGACGCCGATGCGCCTGTCGCCTATATCGAAAGCTATCGCCCGTTTCATCATGCCGATATTATACCATAAATCTTTTCTTCCGTCTATCGTTTTGGCGGAACTTTTTTCGATTTCCCGCGCACTTTTTGTCTTTTCACGTCGTCTTGACTCCCCTGCCGCCCGCCTTTGCCTTCCCGCCCTCCTTTCGTCTCCTTCGGAGAGCGAAGCCCGATCTTCGGGACACGGGAAACGCACCCCGCCCGCTTACCGGCTTGTCTATTTATTTATTC
Organism: Candidatus Scatosoma pullistercoris; assembly: GCA_018714725.1. Taxonomy (GTDB): domain Bacteria; phylum Bacillota; class Clostridia; order Christensenellales; family Borkfalkiaceae; genus Scatosoma; species Scatosoma pullistercoris. The sequence continues at coordinate 6,685 of DVMZ01000088.1, read as the reverse complement.
TTTGCTGCTTGTCCGCTTTTTTTTCGTTCTTTGCGGGTTCCCCCCCGTTTTCCCGCTTTTCCGGCTTGCTTAAAGCGACCCGGCACGAAAAATTCCGCGGCGAAAACCGCCGCGGAATTTTCCTTGAAAAAGGCAATGTTTATTTCTTCCGTTCCTTACTCTTTTCCGTCTTGTCCGAGTCTTCCGACTCCGTCTTTTTTTCCGGATCGGAAGAGAACAGATTGCCGCCCTTTTCCAGTTCCTTCAATTTTTCATTCATCATCTCGTCGAGACGCTGTTTGATTTCTTCCTGACCTTTTCTGACCAGCATGCGCATTTTACAGCTGTTCGCCGCGACCAGTGCGCCGCCGATTGCACCGAGCATCAGCCCGATCGCAAACTTTTCCATAACTGAAACCTCCCTTTGCGGGACATACGCCGGGCGTTTGCCCCGTACCATCAGTATGGACGGGTTTCCTGTCGTTTATGCGCGATTTCCGACAAAAAGCGACTTTTTTACACTTCCTTGAATCCTGCGCGGCGTTTCAGCGCTTCGTTTTCCCGCCGCAGGCGGATATTCTCGTTGGAAAGGCGCACATTTTCCTCTTTCAGCGACTGCGTCAGGCGATCGTACAAAGCGTTGATCTCCGTTTCCAGCCGGCGCTGTAAAAAGCTCTTTTCCGTCGGGCGGATGCCCAGTTCCGCGGCGATCGCCTCGATGCGCTCCGGCTGTTTTTTAAGGATATTGCGGTACTTGTTCTGCAGGCGCAGCATGAGCTTGTCGTCGCCTTTGGCGAGATTGCAGATGGCGCGGCGCACCGAAACCCCTTTGCTCTTCTCTTTGAGAATACTGCGGAGCACGCTGTCCGTCTCCTCTTCCGTAAATTCGCGGATCTGTTCGACGGAAAGCTGTTTGCCGTCCAGAAGTTTCACCACGCGCTCGTCCTTTTTTCTGTTTTTCATGAGCGCGTAATAGTAGTTCCGCACGCTTCCCTTTGCGCGGCCGTGGGCGGCGCCGTAGGTCGCGAACAGACAGGTCAGCGTCTTGCCCGCCTGCTTGCCTTCCCAGATGTATTCCACCAGACTTTTCGCTTCTTCTTCCGTGTAGCCGTTGATTTTATTCATGGTTTTACCTCCCGTTTGAAGGAATTATTAACATATTTTGCGGCGTTTATACATGGAAAGAACAAGAAAAGAATATATTAAAGTATGAAAATTTATTTCTTGTCCTCGCGGCCGTGCGCACTCATGCTCGGCGGTGTTTTTTTCGGAATGACCGACCGCTTCGAGCGGTTTGCGGAAATCGAGCCGAAAGACAACGTCTTTGCCGAATTTATTCCCGAAGGCGCTTTGCCGGTCGGTTTTTTCCTCACGGAAAAGCTCCGCTTTTCTCCGCCCGAACATTGCGAAGTGTATCTTCTCCGGGACGGAATCGCCGTCTACGTCCGCGATTTCCCGCCTTCCGATTTTTCTTTGAAAATCATCGCGCAGGAACGTTTCGTCGGCAATCTCGCCACCGTTTTCCGCCAGGGCAACGTCCAGCTTTCCCTGGAAACGGCAAAGGGATTTTCGGTGTCCCCTCTTTCCGACGATTTCGACCCCTGCTCCGTACAGTTTGAAAGCGGCCTGTTTTTCCTTCGGGGTCAGAACGCCCTCGCGGTTTTCACTGCCGACGGAAAATGCGCGCTCAACGAACAGGTTACTTCTTTTCAGATTGAAAACAACACGCTCAGCGCAACCCTGCCCCTGTCGGACAGCCGGCACCGCCGCGCCGAATGCAGCTGGGCGCTCACCGAAGAAGGCTGTTTCAGAACTTCCTTCCGCATTTTGGAAACGGGAGAGGCGGGCGCGGAAGAAACCGTGCGCGAAGAACTGCTTCCCTACGCCTTTTTTGAAAGCGTTCTCATCGGCGCGGATTTTGCGCAGATGCTGAACGACGAACTCCGGGAAAAAGCCGATCACATCCGCGCGTTTTTAGGCGATTTCTGTTCGGTGACGCTGACCAAAGACCCCGCCACCTGCGGCCTCGTCCGTAAAAAGAAAGACCGGCTGTACGAACTGCGCTATTTCACTGCCGTGGTCAGAGACGGAAAAATCGCGGACATCCGGGGCTGAGCCCTCTTTGCCTCCCTTGCCGCGGGGAACTTCGGTACGGCAGGCGACTGTCGACCGGCCCCGACGGCTGAAAAAAAGTCGGTTCTTCAGGCTCCTTGCGGGAGCCGCGGCGAAGGTTCCTCCTTTTTTCCTTCCGACCGCGTCCTCACGAAAAAATTTCCCGTTTCCGGGGTTCCGGAAACGGGAAATGAGTTTTTAAGGAATAAGCGCCCGAAAAGCGCAATCAATAGCGCAGCACTTTGACGGAAGTGATGACAATCGGCTCCTTCGGCACGGAATAGGTCTGAGACTCCTTGGCGGAGCTGACGCTTTCGATGGGATCGTCCTCGTCCACGATCAACGTGGTTTCCGGCGCGAAGTCGGAAGTTTCGCCCTCGTACTCGTCCTCGATATAGGTCGAAATGGCGTCTTTGAGGTCATCGAGCACTTCCACGCTGTCGTCTTTCAGCGTTCCGAAGGTGCAATAAGCGCTGTTTGAAGAACTGCCGCTCGCAAGGGAGATGAAGAACTGCGAGGTCGCGCTGTTGTACTCGTATTTCTTGGGATCGTAACCCTTTCCGTCCGCGCGCTTGACATAGACGTACGGGGTATTTTTCTTGGGCGTATAATACATCGTCAGCGAACCGTAAGTCTGCCGGAGTTCCCCGTTCTCCACCTCGAAGCCGTTGTCGGAAAATTCTCCGTAAACAGAATACAGGGGCAGGGACACTTCTTCGTCTCTCCAGACGGTCTGGGTCAGATGCCAGTCGCGCACGACGTCGTAATACGCCTTCTCCACAAGCCCGCCTTCGGACGTCTTGTTGGGGTCGTAGGAATACGCACCGGTGTACATTTTGGAATCGGCGACATAGTTATGCACGCACAGCCCGTCATAATAGCCCTTTTCCGCAAGTTCCAGGAAATGCTGCACGGTGGAAGGCGCCAGTTTTCTGTAAAGTTTATATTCCAGCGTATAGCTGACGTCATTGAACGAAATCTTGATCTCCACTTCCGGGTGATTGGTCGTACAGGCGGAAAACATCGTAAGCGACGCCGCAACGCTCGCCCCGGCAAGCGCCATGCCTATAATTTTCTTGAAAGTTCTTTTCGCAGTCATCGAATTTCTCCATCGACGGATTTTAATACTCTCTTATTTTACCCTTTATTTCGTTTTCCGTCAAGTACTTTTGCGGGATTGCCGCCGATTTTTACAGAAAATCCATAATTTACACATATTCCGGCGCCTGCGCGCCCTCCGGAGCGGCCGGACGGAACGCGACCCCGAGCCGCTCGCCGCACTTCACCGCCGTCTCGTCCCCGCGGCGGGTATTTTCAAGCAGTTCCGCGTCGGGCGTCACCCGGTCTTTTTCCACCAGCAGGACGACGGTGGAGCCGCCGAACTCAAACCTGCCCTTTTCTTTTCCTCTCCGGCACTCGCCCGCGCCGTCGTTGTTGACGATCCGGCCCACCATCATGGCTCCCACTTCCGTCTGCGTCACCAGTCCGAAATGCTCGGTCTGCATCGAAGTATATTCGCGGCAGTTCTCCGCAAACACCCGCCGCTTTTCCAGCGCCGCCGGCTGTACGGTGTGCAGTTTCCCGGGAATAAAGACGTTTTCCCCCTTGACGCCGTCGTCGATATAAAAATAACGGTGGTAATCCTCCACCCCCAGGCGGAACACGAAACACAATCCGCCTTCGTATTTTTCCGCCAGAGTTTTGTCTTTGAGAAGCTCCTCCACCGAATAGGAAAAGCCCTTGATCTCAAACCTGCTCCCCTCGTCGACCGGGAAAACAGACAATTTCGCGTCGCAGGGAGAGACAAACGCCTCAGGGGAAAAATCGAACGGACGGCACTCCGGCCGGATGCGCCGGGTAAAAAAGTCGTTGAAGCTCCGATAGGACGTTTGCTCATACTGAGACATATCAATGCGGTTTCTCCGGATAAATCCGCGGATGAACACTTTGGAAAACCGGCTGTCGAGGAATTTCCCGACGGCCTGAGACAGCCGCCGGGAGCAGAGAATTCCGAGAAGGCATCTTCCCGGTCCGGTTCCGTATAAAAAACGCAGAGACGCCGCAGGCCGCAGCGCCTCCTTTTTTATGATTTCTCTCATAACACAACCTGTCGGATAAAAAGCAGCGATCCGAGGATAATTCCCAGAATGATCATAGCGATGATCAATCCCCTCACCCCCAGCTTCGGCATCCGAAAGCGAATGATGAACGCCGCGGAGAGCGCAAGATAGCCCGCCAGCATCACCGCGTTATACCCCAAAGTCCGGGGTGCGAACATCGTGGCGATGAGGTAAAAGATCGGCAGGACAAACGCCACGTTCGTGACGGGAAGCCCTTCATAGTACAGCCGTTTGCCGCAATTTTCATCGCTGGTGCGGATTTCTTCCGTAACGTCGAAATAGGCGAGACGAATCAGGGCGCAAAGCACGAACACGGCATATACCGGGAAAAAGTACCAGCGGTTGAGCCGCATGCCGAACCCGATCATCGCGGGCGCCACCCCGAAAGCGATCAGATCGCTCAGCGAGTCGATCCGTTCGCCGAACATTTTATCCTCTTTCGTCCTGTTTTTGCGGGTCTTTGCCACCGCGCCGTCAAACGCGTCGCAAAACCCGGAAATCAACAGACAGATCACCCCGATTCCCGGATGAGCCGGCTTGTTTCCGCCCACCGAAAAACACATTCCGACGATCGCCGCAATCACCGAAAGATAGGTGAGAATCACCCCGTAATGATAAAACCCTACGATTTTTTTACTCTCGCTCTTCATTTTCACTCTTCTCTTGTATATTGATATAATTTATTTTCTCTTTTTTTCTTTTCAGAATATGGATATGATACGCAAGCGTCATCGCTCCGCTGACCAGAATGCAAAGGTAGTGGGAAATCGTCCTCGTCACCATCATTGCCGACAGAATAAAGGCGTCCTCGAACAACAGGCCGTAAATGTGCAGATACAGATATTCAAACGCGCCGACGCCGCCCGGCAACGGAATGGAATTATATCCGATCAGTACGAACGCCTGCATGGCGAACACGTCCCAGAAACAAGTGACGCCCGCGGCCAGACAGACAAAGCAGTTGACGAGAATCTGAGAAATCCGCTGCGCGACGTTGAGCGCCAGCGCCTCAAAGAAAAGGGCGCGGTGCTTTTTGATTTCCTCAAAGCCGATGCGGTATTTTTCCACCTCTTCGCTCAGCCTTTCCCGCCATTTCTCCGGCTTTTTCATCAGCCGGATTTTCACGAGCAGGGAAATCACCCCGTTCCCGAATTTCAGAACCCCCTTATGACAGCGCATACACGCCACAAAAAACGCGAGCAACACTCCTTGCGCGACCAATCCCGCGGCAACGAGGAAACGAATCCAGAACTCAAACTCCGCAAACAGATGCGGGCGGAGCAGAAACCCCGTCGCCCCGATGACAAAAATAGCCGCCGTATAGGCAACGAGATTGAATACCAGCGCAAACGTCGCCGTGCCCGTGTCCATTCCGTCTTTCACCATATAATAGGCGCAGGCGGGCTGTCCCCCGGACGCCGAAGGCGTAAGCGCGGAATAATAGACGTCTGCGGCCGAATACACCATTGAAGAATACAGCCGGCATCTATGCCCTAAACGCCGGGAAATGAGGTGCAGACTGAACCCCTCAAACGCGATAAACAGCAACATACAGACAAACGCCGCCGCCAGCAACCAGGGATTGCAACCGAGAAGGAATTCCCGGATGTTTTCAAAATTCAGCTCCCGGTTGCTCGCCAGCAGGATTGCCATCGTAATCCCGATGAGCAGGAGCAGAAACAAACCGTTGAAAAGCTGTTTTTTTGCGTTTTTGGAAAGTCGTTTTCCCATAATTTCCTTCCCCGCCTCGCTCTGCTCCCGCAGGCGCCGCGACTTCCGCAGACCGGCTTTCCTTGATTATACCCTTCTTCGGAAATTTTGTCAATAAATTTTAACAATTCGGAAAATTCCGGTGACTGTCTGTTTTTCCGAATCTCTTTTTCTGTTTTCCCGCCGGCGCCTTTCCTTTGACTCCGCGACAGAAAAATTCCGCCCGCGGCATTTGCCGCAAGCGCCGCCACAGCCGATTTCTCAACCTACTAACGTACAAGCCGGATTTTCCCGCTATCGCCACGGCAGGGATTTGACGAGCGCATTTCGGACCGATGATTTCAGAACAGAAGCGAAATCAAAATGGGAACGGAGGCAATGAGCAGTTCGAGAAGCCCCCGCGCTTTGGCCGAAACAGAACGTGCGACCACAATTTCCAGCATTACCGTAAACAGACAGAACAAGGACATAACGCATCCCGCCAAAATATAGCTTGAAGCATTCCACATGGCGATCACAATGGAAATTATCGGGAGGAAAATCAGGATCCAATCAAACCACTCGTTTTTTACCAGGACCACCTTGCCGGAAGCGGTCTCCAATGTGATTCCGACCCGCAGATTCCCCTGCACCGTAATATACTCGATGGCGCCGTTTGCCCCGGTCATGGCAAATTTCTTTTCGGAAATCCTGCCGGCAGGGATTCCGTTCACCGTCAGCCGACGGTTTCCCCCGCTCCAGAGGCTTTCCTCATAGACATATTC
>DVMZ01000008.1 GCA_018714725.1 Candidatus Scatosoma pullistercoris | reverse complement strand
AGCCGAACGGCTTGCACCCTGCCGCCGCGAGGCGGTTACACGCCGACAGGCGCTCCCGAACGATACCCCCGAACCATACAATCCACGAACCATACAATTCCCGGCAGACGCCCGACGGACATAAAAAAACGCCGACACCTATGCTCTCTTTTGCATAAGTCTCGCCGTTTGATGTCAAACCCGGAATCCCGCCGACGGGATTTCCATTGTGTGGATTTTGACCGCTCCTTGTTTTGCGGAACCGGACTACTCCCTTATTTTCATTGATTATAACACAATCCGCTTTACTTGTCAAGGGAAATATGCTATAATTTGCCTATCTGTTTTACGGCGGTACAAAAGTCATGGCATATGAAGTCTATCTGAAAAAGAACGAAGAAAAGCGCCCTCTCGCGGGGCACAGCTGGGTGTATGCGAACGAAGTGGCGCGCATCGAGGGCAAGGACAAAAACGGCGCTCTGGCCACCGTCCGCTCCTTTGACGGGAGATTTGTGGGCAAGGGTTACCTCAACCACGCTTCCAAAATCCTCGTCCGCCTCTTTATCCGGGGAAACGAAGAGGACGGAGAAAGGCTCTGGGAAGAGCGCATCGCCGCCGCCTGGCAGCTCAGAAAAAAACTGGGCTACGGCAACTGCTGCCGGGTGGTCTTCGGCGAAGCGGACGACCTGCCCGCGCTCATCGTGGACAAATATGCCGACATACTCGTCGTCCAGTGCCTCTCCCTCGGCGTACATCTGCGCAGGGAAATGATCGTCCGCGTGCTCGTCCGGCTCTTCTCGCCCAAAGGCATTTACGAACGCTCCGATTCCTCCGTGCTCGCCAAAGAGGGCCTGCAACCGGAAAAGGGAGTGCTGTACGGCGAAGTCCCCGACGAAGTGATCATCGAGGAAAACGGACTGAAAATGTCGGTGGACGTGAAAAACGGACAAAAGACGGGTTACTTCCTCGATCAGAAGGAAAACCGCTTTGCGATCCGGCGGTACGCCGCGGGCGGGAGAGTGCTGGACTGTTTCTGCAACAGCGGCGGCTTCTCCCTCAACGCCGCCCTCACCGCAAAAGAGGTGATCGCGGCGGACATCTCCCCGCTCGCCCTGAAAAACGTCGGACGGAATGCCGAGCTCAACGGCATCGCCAACATCACCGCCCGTTGCGCGGACGTCTTTCAGCTCCTCCGCGACTACCGCGCCGCGGGGGAAAAATTCTCCCTCGTCGTCCTCGATCCCCCCGCCTTCTGCAAAAGCGCCGCGGAAGTAAAAGACGCTTACCGGGGATACAAGGACATCAATCTGCTCGGCATGAAACTGGTCGAAAAAGGAGGTTTTCTCGCCACCTGTTCCTGCTCCCAGCACATGACCCCCGTCCTGTTCGATAAAATGCTGGCGGAAGCCGCCAAGGAGAGCGGTCGCAAAGTCAGATGCCTCGAAACGCGCAGCCAGGCCCCCGATCACCCCGCGCTCCTCAACCAGGACGAAACCCGATACCTGAAATTTTCCGTTCTGCAAGTATTATAAGGCTCCGGTTGCACAAATATATAATATATAGTATAAAAGAAAAGAAAAACAGGAAAAATTTGCAAAAAAAGGCAAAGAATTGCAAATTTGAGCAAATTCGGGAAAAACACTTTACAACCTTTCCCGAAAGTGCTATAATTGCTACGGACGACAGAAAAAGTCGTTTTTTGTCGAAGGCGCCCGGAGGGGGTTCCGACGCCTCAGACAACTAAATTAAAGGAGATTGCTATGCAGGAAGAAATTCAGGCCGAGGAAGAGCTCAGTCTGTCCGAAATCTTTCGGGCGCTCAAAGCCAAAATCTGGGTGCTCCTCGTGACGTTGATCATCGGAATTGCCGCCGGCGGAGGATTCGGATTTTTACGATATTATAATGTGCACTATTACGGGGCCGACGTCACTTATTTCGTCTCCAATTCGGCGATCAGCGATGAAAATTCCACAGGTCAAGCCGCCCAAACTCTCACCGAAAGTGCACTGAAAAATATCAACGGCCTTCTCAATACGAACTATTTTCAAAGATTACTCATGGAAGGCCTTCCTGAAGCGGAAGGGATTGAACCGGACTCCAAAAAAGAACAAAACTTTTTTAAACTTCTCAGTCAATCAATCACCTACAGTTATACAGTCGGTGAAAGCAAAATCACTGCTTCCGTATCCGTCCTCAACGACCCGACGTTCGCTGCGCATCTGTTTGATCAGGTCAAAGCCATTCTGCCGGATTTTATCAGCACTATATTGAGTACCACTGATAAAAACGTCGCCTGCACTCAGCTCAGCTATCAACTTTGCAGGCTGCTCAATCCCAATCAATGGGTGATGGAAGGGATCAAGTACGGGGCCCTTATCGGTCTGGCTGCCCTGGTTGTCGCCTGCGTGGCGGTCGTGCTCGCCGAACGCGCGGACACCCGCCTTCACGATTACGAAAAAGTCGCTCAGAAATTCAACGTGCCCGTTCTCGGCGTCATTCCGAGAATTTCCGACATTGAACATACACACATACAACGAAATAAGACGGAGGGCAAAAAATGAAGCTCCTCAATAAATTTATTTCCAACCTTCGCCGAAAAAAACAAATTGAAAATTACGAATCGGGAATTCATTCCCGCAGGACATATCTTTTGAGCCGTGGAACTCCGTTTGCGGTGACCGAGGCTTTCCGCAATCTGAAAGCCACCATTTCCGTCTCCATTCCCAAACAGGAAGACGGGAAAGGAGTCAGTTTGCTGACCACCTCCACTTTCCCCGAAGAGGGAAAAACCACCGTCACCGTCAATCTCGCGCTCATGTTTGCGATGTCCAAGGCCAAAGTGGTCCTGATCGACGCGGATATCCGCAAGGGTCGGATTTGCAAATATTTCAACCAAAAGCCCGACCCCGGACTCAGCGATTATCTGTCCGGACAGGCTAAATACGAAGAGATTCTTCACCAGACCGAACGCAACCCCAATCTCTTTGTCATTTATTCGGGAACGCCTTCCCCCCGCTCGTACGAACTGCTCGAAAGCGAAGCAATGAAGACGCTCGTCGAAAAACTCCGCGGAGAATTCGACTATATCATCTTTGATACCCCTCCCGTCAGATTGGTTTCCGACGCCCTCGCGGTTCTGCCCGTCACCGACGGCACCATTCTGCTCACCCGGTATATGCGGTCTTACGAGCATGAAATCAAGGTCTCCCTTGACACGCTTCGCTTTGCTAAGGGAAATGTGCTCGGTATCGTCGTCAATGACTATCACATTGATTCCAAACGCACCAAAAAACGCCATTCCGAATACTATTCCTATTATGACAACCGCTATGCCGATCAGCCGAACGGCAAAGCGCCGCAAAGCGCCGACATTTCCAAGTAACTGCAAAATGCCGCTTTTGTGGTAAACATTAAAAATAAAAGGCCTGCCGCCCGGAAAATCGGGCGGCGCTTTTTACGCTTTACGCTCAGTTTTCTCTCCCACTGTTTCTCCCTCCCCTTTCCGCCCGCCGGAGCACCTTCCGCTTCCCTTGCTTCCTTTTTCCAAAAACATTTCGTAAAATCAAAAAATATTTTACGAAAAGATGTTTGAGCGAGCGGAAAAAGGATTATATATAAAGTGTTCAAAGGAAGAGAAAAAGAAAGCAGGTGACCCCGGAAAAGGGGCGCAGGCAACAGGCGCTCTTCCCGAGAAATCCATTAAAAAATATACGGGCGGCAGCCGAGGGACAGACAGCAATTTCCCGGCATCGGAAACCGGAACATCGGGCGGCCGACCTCAAAAAAGGAGATGTTTATTATGAAATATTTGACTTCTGATTCTTTGAATTCTCTGTTTAAACCGTTCAGCGGCTGGTTCGACAACAATTACAGTGCGTCCGTCATGCGGACGGACGTCAGATCGAACGACAAGGAATACACGCTGAGCATCGATCTGCCCGGCGTCGACAAGAACAACATCGAAATTTCCCTGCAGGACGGCTATCTGACCGTGCAGGCCGTCCGCCACAGCGAGGAATCGGAAAAAGACGAAAAATCCAACTATGTCTTCCGCGAGAGAACGTATGGCAGAATGTCGAGAAGTTTCTACGTCGGCGAAGGCGTCAAGGAAGAATCCGTCAAAGCGAAATACGACAACGGTATTCTTACGGTGATCGTGCCTAAGTACAACGAAGAAGAGAAAGCGCTTAAAAAGATCGCCATTGAATAATGGTTTGATTTTCCCCTCTTTCCTCCAAAGTCGGCAGAACGATTGAACCGTTCGCCAAAGGGGGGCGGGGATCCGGATTTCCGGATCCCCGCCCCCTTTTCGTTTCTCTATGACGTATCCGCCCATGAGCTTTTTTCGTTGTTCCCTCTCCCATTCCGGCAATGAAAATCCCATTCCGGTATGTTGCAATCGGTTGCAATCAGTTGCAATTCAGCTGCAACCGGCCGAAAAACCGGTATTTTTGAAACCATGGACAAAATATACCGATCTTTCTCAAGCGTTTCTCTTTTACGTGATCACTTCTGTTCCGTCAACGGTTTTTCCGGAACGGAAGCGGCGGAAAGAAAATACACTTTTTCCGCGCCCGCTTTCAGCAGAGCCTCCGCGCAGGCGTCTGCGGTGGCGCCCGTCGTCATCAGATCGTCCGCGAGCAGCACCGTCCGGCCCTTACAGCAATCCTTTTTTGCGGCATACGCGCCCGCCACATTCTTCCGCCTTTCCTCAGCCGTCAGCCGTTTCTGAGAAAAAGTCTCCCTGTTCACCGTCAAAGCTCCCGGCAAACGCGCGGCTCCCAGACTTCGCGCCACCGCCTTGGCGAGTTCCGCCGCCTGATCGTATCCCCGTTCTTTGCGGCGGCGATCCGAAGAAGGCACGGATACGACGAGCAGTTCCTCCGCCGGACAATCCGCGATTCCTTCGGAAAGAGCCTGCGCAAAATACGCCGCCATCTGCTCCCCGAAGAAAAAAGCGAGATACCGTTCCCCGTTCTTGAAACGGTTGAGCTGTCCGGCGGCAAATCCCTCATAGACAAAGGGCGAAAAGCCGCGTTCAAACCGGGGCGGCCGGCTCTTGCATTCCAGGCAAAGCCCTTCTGCAATCGTACGCCGGCCGCATTTCGGGCAACGGCGCCCGGCGTTTCGCTCCAATGCCCGCAGGCAATCCGCGCACAGCCTTTCTTCCGGATAGGAAAACACTTCTTTCCCGCATCCGTCGCAGGTATATCCCCGCCCTGCGGCGGCCAGACGCACCGCGTCCGCCCAGTTTTCCGCTCTCTCCCGCCAGGATTTCATCCTCCCTCCTTTCCGGAAACCGCCCGCCGAACCCGACCGCTTTCCGTCTGATCGCTTCCCTGCCCCTTTCTTTTCGTAAATTTTCGCCGAAAAACCGCCCGCTGACGCCTATGCCCCGCTCCGGCAGAAAGCCGAAGGAGCCGCCGCGAAACTTCGCGGCGGCTCCTGCCGTCCCGGACGGCCGCAGACGCTTATTTCTCTTCCTCCGTCCCGGCGTTTTCCCCTTTCGTCCCGGTTTTTCCGTCCGTCCCGCACGTCGCCAGACGCGCTTCCTCGTCCTTTTTCCGCTGATAGCGCACCAGCAGGTAAGAGCCGACGACGCCTGCCGCAAAGAGCGCGATTCCGAGCACGATATCCGTGACGTTTACGCCTTCCGCCGCCCAGGAGGCATAGACGGAAAACACGTCGGGATTATAGAACATCGCCACGACGGACCCCAGGGACAAGCCCACGATCATCGAATAGGTGGTATGCCGGGCCTTTCCGAACAGATAGGTCAGCAGTCGGGAAAACGTAAAGATTCCCAACAGGAATCCGACGCCCAGCGCGACGTACACGAGAAAAATCCGGGGTTCGGATTTCCAGAAATCCAGGCTGACGCTGTCCACGAGCGAGCGGAACCAGCCGAGCGCAAGCAGGATTGCAGAGGCGGAAAGCCCCGGCACGACCTGCGTGACTCCGACGACATAACCGACGGGGATGCAGACGAGCACCTGCCACCAACGCACCGTCGCAAAGGCGTTCGTCCCGTCCGAACCCGACGCGTTCAGTCCCACGGACACAATCCCGATCGCGATCGGAATGAGTACGCCCAGCACCAGCAGAGCTATTCGCCTGCCGTTCATCTTCGCGCCCTTGAGTTCGTCCTTGACGGCGGGAAATGCGCCGCACATGAGCCCCGCAAACAATCCCACCACCGCAAACGGCAGGATTGCCAGCAATTTTTCCACCGCGATAAACCCGAGCAACAGCCCGATCAGAATGCCGATTCCGATCGGCAGCAAAAAGAAAAAGCATTTTTTGAACTGCCGGAACAGATTGCCGACGGCATACAGAAACTGATCGTACAATTTGAAGATGATCGCCACCGTAGACCCGCTGATTCCCGGCACGATCACCGCCAGACCGATGAAAAATCCGAGCAGCGCGCTCTTGCACCAGGTCTTTTTGTTATACCTGATCAATGCGATTTCAAGGCTTTCCTGTTTCATAAACTCTCCCGTTTTTCCTGTTTTCTCACGTCCGCCTTACGCCTGTTCCGAAACAGTCGCCTTGGCCGATACTTTTCTCCGCCGCCTGCGCCCGATCAGAAAAGCGACGAACAGGCAAAACGCGGCAAACAGAATCCCCGCGGCGGCGCCCGACGTATCGATGAGCACATCGGCAAAGGAATTTCCGCGGCCGGGCGTAAAATTTTGTATGTATTCATCGAATGCCGCCACCAGAAAAGCGATACAGGGCGGCGCAAACCAGAACCGTTTCAGCCGGGTATAGGACCGGCAGGTGAACAGAAGCAGTGCGCCGAGCAAAGCATATTCGAGAAAATGCGCGCTCTTGCGCACAAATGCGTGCAACCGGTCAAACGCCGTCCCTTCCGCCTTTGCAACGGGAGACGAGGGCGCAATCACCCCGATCGCGTCCTGAATTCCTTCCGTGACCGCCTGACTCTGCGAAGCCGATGCCGCACCGTTTTTCAAAGAATTGGAAAAGATGAACCAGACCGTCGCCGCGCAGAGGAGGGTCAGCAATATGCTCACCGTGACACGCAATGCCAATTTTCCGCTCTTCATACCCACTATTATACGCGAAAACAAGCCGCGGGTCAACCTCCCGCCGCAAAAAAAGCAGCTTTTTATCCATTTTTTTGTCTTTTTTTCTCGTTTCGCCGCCCATCTCTTCCCGCGGGTCAAGGGACGATGTCCCTTGCGGGTGCAGGGCGGAGCCCGCGAATCCTTGCCGAAGGCACCCGCCGCCAGGCGCACACGCCCACAACAAGCAAGCCGAACGGCTTGCGCCCTTGCCGTCAGGCAATCTCCGCCATGAGGCGCAATCCGAACCCATAAAAACAAATACCTCCGCCGCCGAGGCGGGATTTTCAGAAAACAGGCCCGCCCCGAACAAACGGCGCGCGGAAAGACGGGCGGGGCCGCAAAACTGCCGCGAACACGCCGCGAAAAATCGGGCGGGCGCAGGGGCAGCAGGGCCCACCCCCCCGCAAAAGCGGCGCGGAAAAGTATATTTTCCGCAAAAGCGGAGAAATTTCGGCAAAATCATGCAAAAATTTCCCCGCCGCGGCATATACAATGAAAGAACAAATGTCCCGCGGAGGCTGAAAAGATGAATTTCGTCAAAAAAATGTGTATTTTAAGGCAGGTAAAACAGGGCTTTTCGGGAGACGGCCGGACCCTTTCGGGACTGATCAAAATCGAGCAGTACGGCAAAAACCTCTCCGTGGAAGTTTCGGTCATCAACTTCGCGCCCCTGTCCTCAGGAGAATACTACTGTCTGCTAGCCGACCCGCAGGGACGGACGGAAATGCTGCCCCTGCGCGGCAAAAGCCTGTTCAACATCATCTCCGAGCTGGACGCGTCCGAGGGATTCTGCGGGGTAATCTGCTTTGTGAAAAACGGCATTGTGCCCATCGCCTACGGCATCAACGGCAGGTGTTCCTACGACTGGCGCACGCTGATGCAGAGCACGGTGCCGCCGAAGCCCGGAGAAACCGCTTTCACCGCGGCCCCCGGAGAGGAAAGCGGGGCGCCCTTTTACGACGAAATTTCCGGAGTTTCTCCCGATTTCCCGAAAGGGCCGGAACGCGCGGATCCGCCCCGCCCCGCGCACGAAACCCCGGAAACGCCGGCAGAAACGCCGCCCCGGCCGAACCCCGAACCGACCGGCCCGGCCGAACCCTCCGCGCCGAAGGGCAAATACGACGACGAAACGGTGGCCACCGAAAACTACTACGAACGGGAGGACTCGGACGATGAACGCTTCGAGCATGAAAAAACTCGTACATATGCACACGCTGAAAGCGGAAATCCGCAACCGGCAGAGAAAAAGCGGGAGGACGCTGCAACGGATGGAGATGCTGAAGACGTATGCCATCCGTTTGCAACGGACACAGACGGATATTATCTTGCCGTCAAAGGCGAAATCGACGCCCTCTTCGACAAATACCCTGCGGACGACAGTCTGAAAGAAATTTTTCCCTGTTCGGAATGGGTGCGCGTGCGCGGCGAAGAGGGCAGGCCGGAATACCTCGTCGGCGTCGTCTACGACGACCTCAAAGCCAAATATATCTGTTATGCCCTGCCCGCCGAAAACAAAGACGAACCGCCCGAAGAGATCCGCAAGGTCTGCACGTTTGTGCCCTCGTCCGTCTTTTCCGATTCGGAGGGATTCTTCGTCATCTTCCAGAGCTGTTCCACGGGGGAATGTATCCGGCCGGAAAGCGTATAATTTCCGTTGATCGCTCCCCTGCCCGGCCCTTTTTATGATCTTTTTGCTTTTATTCCGGGCGCAGATTTTTCGCCCCGCCTTTCCCGGCCGGGAAAGGCGGGGCGATCTGTCTTTCGGGCCGAACCTCTCCCCTCTTGCACCGATTTTTCCATGCGCCCCAAAAGTTTGAACAAAGCATTCAATCAAAAGAAAACCTAAAATTCGGCACTGAACCCGGCCCCACCGGATTCAGTGCCTTTTTCTTTACTTTCTGCCGCTTTTCGTCTGCCGCTCTCCCCTCATTTTCTCCCGCTCCCTTTATCCGTTCTCCTTTTCCGTACACACGATTGCAAAAGAAGCGCTTGCCGTAACAGAAACGCAAAAAAAACGACCATTGCGGAGGGATTGACAATCCGCAAAAAAACGGATATAATAGACAAAACCCGACCCGAACCGCACCGCGGACCGGGCAACGCCGATAAAAAATCGGAAAAACTCAAAAAATCTGTAAATACGCGCCAATAAAACGCAGGCGCGCGTTCGTTTAATGAACGAGGGATACAGGGGAATGCCATGGATAAAAAGCAGATCGACGCATTGATGACGAAAGTCGCCGAGGGTGATAACCGCGCCTTTGAGCGGCTTTACGAAGAGACCCGGCGAGGCGTCTATGCTTTTGCGTACTCTTATCTCGGCAACCCCGCCGACGCGGAGGACGCGACGGAAGAAGTGTATTTCACCGTCAAGCGCAAAGCGTATCTCTACCGCCCCGGGACGGACGCGCGGGCATGGCTGTTTCAGATTGCAAAAAACCTGTCCTTAGACGAACTCCGGCGGCGAAAACAGCGCCCCGAATCCCTGGAAGGCCTTTCCTCCGATCCGTCGGAACAGCCGAAACTGCCCGCGCTCGACCTGATGACCGCGGCGCTGAACGAATCGGAAAAAGAAATCGTACTGTTGCATGCGGTATGGGGTTACAAGCACCGCGAAATCGCAAAAATGACGGGTCTGCCGCTCGGCACCGTCACCTGGAAATACAAGTCCGCAGCCGAAAAGCTCCGGCGGGCCTGGAAGGAGGAAGAATCATGAAAAAAAGAGATTTTTTCAGACAACTGGAACAAGATCTTGACGCGGCCGCGCCCGCGATGTCCGACCGGCTGAAAGAACAGCCGATCCGAACGGCCCGGACGCCGGCGCAGGCAAAAGAAAATTCCGCAAAAACTTCTTCCCCTCTCCCTGCCGCAAAAACGCCGGTCAGGCGTTTTCCCCGCCGCTTTACGGCGATCGCCGCCTGCGCCGCGGCCGTTGTCCTCTGCGCTTTCGCCGCCGTCCCCCTTTTTAAGGCATTTTTCCCCGCCGGGGAGACAGCCGCTTGCCTGTACATCGACATCAACCCTTCTCTCGCGCTGACTCTGGATGAAAATTACAAAGTGCGCAAGGCGGTCAGCCGGAACGCGGACGGCGACACGCTGACGGAAAACGACGAATTTTCCGAATCCCTGATCGGACTCAGCGCGGCGGACGCCGCCGTAAAAGTGGCCGAACAGGCGGCCAGAAGCGGATATTTCGACTTCTTCGACAAGGGCAGCGAAACAGAATACAACGAGATGAGCGTAACGCTGAAGAGTTCGGGAGGAAACGAAACCGCCCTGAGCGGCATCCGCGATTCGCTGGTGGACTATTTCTGCGACGAAGGCATTTACGTCTATGTGAACGCGGCGGAAGAATCCGACCCGGACGCCGGAGAGACCCGCAAAGCGCTGGAAAGCCGGCCCGCTTCCTATGTGGAATGGGTCGCCGATACTCAGTCCGCGGAAGAAATGACCCTGCTCACCGAGGAAACGGCGTACCGCTACGCTTCCGATCTCCTCAAAGACGCCCTGCGCAAATACGATCTGTTCCGGTCGATCGACGACCTCAATGCCCGGATCCGGGAGGATCCCGACAACCCGCTGGGGCTCAGCTACTGGACGATCAACCGCGATCTCAACGACAATGTGCGCACTCTTTGCGCCGAAACGGAACGGCAGCTGGAAGCGCTGTATCTTTTGTACGGAGTGGACGGGCGGAGTTCCTACCTCGCCTATTCGGCGGCGAAAACGGCTTATGACGCATCCGTATTGCTGGCGGACGTGGACGCCCTCCGCGAACTGGACAAAGCGGGCATCAACGCGCAGACTTTCGGAGGGATCGGCAATCTGAGCGTACGCGTCAATTACTTCTATTTCGTTTCCAACGATATCCTTTACGACCTGGTCACCGACATCTGGAACGGCGCCGTCGCCACCGTCGAAGAGCTCCTTTCCGACCTCGGCAGTCTCATCGCCGACCGCGCCGTAACCCTGCTCGAACGCTATTCTGCCGTATTTGCGCTCCCCCGCGAAAGTATCGGCGCAACCGAATACGACGACTTTTTACAGAGAATCGGAAAATAACCCCGATTTCTGCCTGCCTTATATCTCGTGGCGGACGTTCAGACGTCCGCCCCGGGATTTTTACGCCCTGCCGCGATCAACCTCGCCGCCAGGCGGAACCCGAACCCCCACAAAAGCAAGCCGACCGGCTTACGCCATTGCCGACAGGCAACCCCCGCCGCAAGGCGGAAACCGAACTCACAAAAGCAAGCCACGGCTTGCGCTTTTACCGCCGTCAGGCGGTCATTCGCCGCCGGGCGGTTCCTCCCCTCACCCCCTGTAAAAAAATTTTTCCGGAAATTTTTATTTTTTCCCAATAAAATACAGTTCCCGTTCGTTTAATAAGTGAAATCCGAAAGAGAGAACACTCGGAAACAACGCGAAAAGAGGTGAATTTTATGAAAAAGACCATACGTTATTCCGCGGCGGCTCTGTCCGCATTGATGACCCTTTCCCTGTTCGGCGCCTGCGGGAGCAAAGACGAAACCGGAGCGGTGAGTTACATCGGCATAGACGTCAACCCTTCCGTCTCCCTTCTGCTGGACAAAAACGATAAAGTCGTGTCCGTCGTCGCCGAAAACGAAGACGCGCAGGTACTCCTGTACGGCGAAGCGAGCCTGGTGGGCATGGACGCGGAAGACGCCGCGAAAAAAATTGCGGAACTCTCCGTCGAGCTGGGCTATCTCAACGAGGACAACAAAGGCGTGAACATCACGGTGGAAGGCAAGGCGGGCGGCGATCTCACCAACGACATCCAGGCCGCATTCCAATCTTCCGCCCAGGGGCTCGGACTGAATTTCTCCACCGAAGGCACCTTCTCCGCCAACCGCAAAACCCAGGCGGTGAACGCGGAATACGGGCTGAATCTCTCCGTGGGCAAATTCCGGCTGATTGTGGACGCACGGGCGGCAGACGGCACCCTGACCTGGGAAGCGGCCGCAGATATGGACGTTTCCGAATTGCTCGACATCGTCGCCGAAGCGGCGGAAACCGTCGAACCTTACGCCACCGCGGCTTACAACACCGCCAAAGAAGCGGCCGCCTGCATTTACGAAGCCGCCAAGGGCCAACTGGTGGATTCGCTCTGGATGCTCCCCTATAACACGACTTACGTCGCGCAGGTGCTGACGGGACAAAAAGTGCATTACGGCGCCATTTACAACCTGTACACCGGCGCGTCGCGCGTACTCCATGCCGGGCTCAACGCCGCGGAAGCCGCTGAGGACGCCGCGGAAAAAATGACAGTGTCCGACGGGACGCTGGACGCGATCGCCGCCGCGCTCAATCTGACCGAAGACGAAAAAGCGCAGTTCATCGCGCAGGTCACGGAAGACGGAAAGACGGTTGCCGCGCTCGACGCCTGGCTCGACGTCCGGTTCAAAAACATGACCGAGGAAGCGCGCAGGCAGATCGCCGACAAGATCGCGGAAGTGACCGAGGCCGTACAGGCAGAAGCGGATAAGATCGACGCTTCCGTCGCGCAGGAATACAAGGACGCGTTCAAAAAGCTCTGTTCCGATCTGACCGGGCTCATTCCCGACAGCATCCGCAATACCGCCAAAACCTATCTCGACGAGTTCAGCGCTCTTGTCACCGATATTTCCGAGGCGGCAGACGGCAAGGAACCCAAAGCGGCCGCCTACGCGGTGAAAGAAGCGTTCGACAAGCGCGCGGCAAGCGTGATGACCGACATGCGCGCCGATCTGACCGAAGAGGATATCAAGACCGTGGAAACGGCGATTGAAAAAGTGAACAGCGCGCTCGCCCAGGCGGAAGAAATCTACCGGAACGCACTGGAAGAGGCCGAAACGCAGGCGAAAGAATACCTTGCCGCCCTCAAAGCCGCAAGGCAGAACGAGAACGCCTGACCGCAAAAGACAACGTTTTGCAGCTTGTGTAACCACACCGCAATCTGTATTGCTTTCCCGGCTCCGGCCGGCATAACCGGAGCTTCCCTGTATAACCCAACGAAATACCGCACGGGGTTTCCCGTGCGGTATTTTCGCGTTTCCGCTTTTCGAGCTTTTGAGTGCCTTTTGAGGACTTGAAGAGCCTTTTGGGGGCTTTGGGGACTTGTCTCTTCTGCATTTTTGTCTTTTTATATTTTCGGCCCGTGCGCCGATGGCGCACGGGCCGAACGCTTTCCCTGCCGGAACGCTCGAACCGCCCCTCTTTACGACAAAAGCGGCAGCAGTTCTTTCAGCCCGCGGATTTCGTAATCGGGCCGGATGCTTCCGTGCGGGCGGCCGTCCGGATTCAGCCAGCAGCTGTCTATCCCCGCGCCTTCCGCGCCCGCGATATCCGAATCCAGCGAATCCCCGATCATCAGACAGCGCTCTTTTTCCGCGCCCAGATCGCCGAGAATCCTCGAAAAGAAGGCGGACAGGGGTTTGATCACGCCGATGTCTTCGGAAATATAAACGCGGTAGAAATACTTTTCCATCCCTTTCAGGCGGCCGGTCTGAATGGCATGCAGGCCGTTGGTGGCGACGCAGATTTTATACGCGCCCCCCGTCGCTTCGCTCAGCGCGGACAAAACGCACTCCGCATCCTTGACCGGCGCCCCGCCCTCTTCGAGAAGGACGAGAAATTTCTCCCCCGCAAGCGCGGGGGAAATCCCCAGGGGATATTCCCGGAAAATCCGGGTGAACAGCAACGTGAGATGGCTTCGGTACAGCTCGTGATAATTTTTCTGAATCGCCGCGTCGTCCACGTTGGACAGCCCCGCGTCGTCCCAGGTCTGCACCGACAGTTCCCGACAGCGCGCCAGCATCCTGCCGTCCGCCGTCACGCCGTATTCCCCGAACAGCTTCCGGAACGCTTCGCGCTCGTCCGCCTCAAAATCGATCAGCGTATGATCGGCGTCAAAAATCAGATACTCGTATTTTTTCAAAATCCGCCCTCCCTTTCCGGTCAAAGACTTCTTTTTTCTCCGGCCCCTGCGGCCGGCCGGGCGCCGCCTCGTTCCGCAGTCCCGTTTTCCGCCCGTCCGCGGATAAACCGCGGAAAAACCGGCCCCCGGGCAATCCGTGCCCCCCCCTACCCCGGGCAAACCGGGTACAACGGACATAACCGGCATAACGGGGCGCGGCGCGAAATCACCAGTCCTGCCGTTTGAGACTTTTATCCTTCACATCATCATAATATTCAAAATATTTCTTTTTGAACTCCTCTTTTGTCTGTACGCCGCCCTCTTCCTGCATCCGGCGAAGCAGGTCTTCCAGCTCTTCGGGCGTGAAATCGGCAAGTTCCACTTCCCCGTCGAAGGTTTCCAGAAATTTCAATAAATCGAGTTTTGACAGATCGGACATGATTTTCTCCTTGTTTTTTCCGGGCGCCGGGCGGGGCGAATGCCCCGCCCGACGCCATGCTTTTCCGCGGCGACGTCTTTCCGACGCCCCTTTTCACTCCCCTTCCCGGAAGCGGACGACATCCTCGTTCAGGAATCCATACTCGTAAATGCGTTTCAGCAATTTTTCGCCCAGCGCCCTATGCGCCGCTTTCAACGCGTTCAACGCTTCCCTGCCCCGCTCGTCCTGCGCGACAGAGGCTTTCAGCTGCGCATAGCCGGCATCCCAGATCTCCGCGCCCTTTCCGTAACAGTATGCGTAAAATACGCGCGCCGCGCGCATCGTCTTTTTTGCTTCTTCGGAAAGCGCGCGCTCCGCCAGCCAGGCAAAGAGGAAGGATTCCCCTTCCTGCGGGTCGGAAACGGCTTTCCCGCTCCAACCGTCCGCCTCCCGCTGTGAAAAGGGAAACATCTGATTGCGCACGCGGTAAATTCCGCCTTTATAGGTCACGTCCCGCAGAGAACAGGTATTGTTGGAATCGGCAAACGCGCTCCATACCGCGCAATCGGTGAAAAAATCCTCGTCCGGCTCTTCGGCCGGCGCATAAAACTGATCGCGGTTGTTCGTCCAGTCCGGCCGCGCCAGCCGCCGCACGGCATGAATCGCCATCGACTTTTCAAAATTGGCGGGCGTCACCGAATAGGCCCCCGCGCTGGCCTGAGGGCCGGAAAAGAGCGCCGTCTGATTGCGGTGCTGCATGTCGTTCCCGCAGCACATCAGCGAGCACAGAAATCCGTCCGCCACCCGGTCGCGCACGTCCGCGTGCCCTTCGCACACCCGCACGGCGCCCGTAAACGCCGGAAATACATACTTCGCGGGCGGACGCTCCACCCAGGCGCTGAGGGGCGTTCCCGAAGTGCGGATCCGCTTGGTGCCTATTTTTTCCGCGTCCTTGTCGAATACGTCGAACACGGGGTCCGCCTCCCCGATCTTTCCCCCGCCCAGCTTCCAGACGACGAAACTGACTGGGAACTTTCCCGTTCCGCCCTCGAAATTCTCGGACGAAAAGAGAAATCCCCGCTCGACGGACGCACGGAAAAATCCCTCCCGCAGCCGCCTGTCGTTGGGCGCGTTGAGATATTTCAGCGTCGAAAACAACCCGAGATACCCCTTTCTCTCGCCCAGTTCCGCAAAAATCCGGAACAGAAACTGCGAAAACAATTCCCGGCTCGTCTCCCCGTAGCCGCGTTCGGTCATCAGCTCCCGCATCTTCGTGTCCGCCACGCCGTTTTTGGAGGCTTTCCCCGCTGTCAGAGAGGACGAATTTCCCGTCGCAAAGGGCGGATTGATGAAAATCAGCCATTTCAGCCGCGGATTCGCAAGGTCCCGGCGCAGTTTTTCCGGCATTTTCCAAGCTCCGGGCGCACCGTCGTACGCTCCGATGCCTGCTCCCCTGCCCGCGTCGTCCGCGCCCGCCGTTTTCGCTTCCTCCCCTTCGGTCTCAGGCCCGGCCGCTCCGGCTTCGCCCACGGTGAAAAACGCTTTCTTTTTCGACCGCGCCCCGTCGAGCAAGGAGAGCTGAACGGAGGACGGATCGTCAGAGTTTTCCGCCTTTGCGGCGTCGTCCGCCCGGAGCTTTTCGGCGAGCTGTTCCACGTCGTCATTGAGGTAGTCATAACAGAACACTTCCGCGGAAGGGAAAATCCGCCGGCAATACGCCGCGTCCTCTTCGTCCAGCGTAGAGAGATACGTATAGGGCAGCACCGCGGCCGGCATGGGAAATTCGAGATTTCCGCTGCCCGCCGCCATATCCCAGATGCGGTAAGCGCCGCTTTCCAGCTTCTTTTTCCCGATCGTCTTTTCAAGGTATTCCCACGCTTTTGCGGCAAAGGGAACGGGCGTGTAAAATTCCCCCTCGAACCGCCTGGCAAACTCCTCGCTGAGCCGGTCCAGTTTGCGCCGGATCGCAAAAATCGTGCGCTCGTCCTTTACTTTTTCGTAAATGCTCCAGAAATACCGGTACTCATACAGGGGCAGGCTCCTCGTCACGCGGGAGCCGTTCAGAATAAATTCCACCCGCCCGCGGCCGCCCACCGACCGGCCCGATTCGATATCTGCGAGGAAATATTCGGGCAACAGCCCCTCTTCTCCCTTTCCGACCAGCGCGTCCCGGAACAGAGAGGACCAATACTCGTACACTTTGAGGAAATTATTCTCATCGATCGTCTTCTTTTCCCGCCCGAACATCGACAGCTGCACGGCGCGCGCCCCGGCAAGCGCCGCAAAAAACGCCGCTTCTCCCGCCGGCGAAGCGAGCGGATACACCCGCACCCGGGAAAGCGCCCCGTCCGCCGCAAGATCGGCCACCAGCACCGGACACGGCGAAAGCGGCGTGCGGTCCCAGTCGTATTTTTCCTCTTTCCGCCAAGCATAAAACCGCGAAAAGGGCTCCGTCTCAAACAACAGCGCCTCTTCGCGGCATACCGCGCAGACATACGGCGGGACGGGACAGGTCGCTTCGCCGTACTTGAATTCCCGCAGAATGTACAGCGCCTGCGCCGCCGCCGACGCAATCCCCTGCCCCGCGGAAAATTTCCGGTCCCGCCGGAAAAGATACAGCACCTGCTCCGTTCCGTCAAATTTCTGCTTGGGCGAAAAGGACAGCCCGAACGCCGCCAGGCATACCGTCCGCACCTGCTCTTTCGTCGTACAGCTTTTCAACCGTTCGTAGAATCCCGTCTCCATAGCGTTCCTTCTTCCGTCGTTTTTTTGTTTTCCTAACTCCTTCCGCGCCTTTATCCGATCTTCTTCGTCTCAACCCTGCCCGGCCCGAATCCCTTCAAAGTTCCACTTCGACGTGCCGGCCCCGGCAGGGGACGGTAATCCGGTCGAACCCCAGCCCGCGAAGCGCTTTAACCACCGTTTCCCGCTTGTCCGCCACGCGGGAAACGTCGTGCGCGTCGGAGGCAAAGGACAATTTCCGACCGCCCAGCTCGTAATATCTCGAAAGAATATCCCGCCCCGGAAGAAAATCCCCGGCCGCGCCCCGGCAGGAAGAATTGACTTCGAGAATCTTTCTCCTGGCGATGATTCCGCAGAGAATCGAATCGATCTCCGCGCGGAACTCCTCCCACCTCGCCCGCCGGTCCGCATAGGGAGCATAACGGGTGCAATAGGTCATGTGCCCCACGATGTCATACTCGTACGGGACGTCCAGGCTGCGCCGCACAAAGCCGAAATACTCCCTGTACGCCTCCGATTTGGGGCGCAGGGTTCCGTCCGCGTTCCGGTACGGCCGGTTTTCGCTGTCCGAATAATCGTATTTGCCGTTGGTATGCA
>DVMZ01000087.1 GCA_018714725.1 Candidatus Scatosoma pullistercoris | reverse complement strand
ATGATTTCCAGATCATATAAACAGGGCGTTTCCGCGCTCCACAACCTGGCGTCTTTTACCTGAAAACAGACCGTTTCTCCCGCAGAGACCTCTTTCTTTTCGCCCTCGAAACAAACCTCCGCGGCTCCGCCCGAGCGATAAGAAAATCTCACTTCCGCGTCTTTCCCGGAAATCGCCGTATCGATTTTATAATCGACGACATGTCCTTCCGGGCGTTTCAGCAGATACACGTCGCGGAAAATACCCGTAAAACGCCACTTATCCTGGTCCTCCAGATAACTGCCCGCGCACCACTTCTGCACGACCACGTCCAGCCGGTTTTCGCCCGCACGGACAAAGCGGGTGATCTCAAACTCGCTCAATTTATGCGAAATCTCGGAAAAACCGACAAATTCCCCGTTCACATATACATAAAAGCAGGAATCCACCCCTTCAAACACGAGATAGAGCCGCCCCTGCCCGTCCGCTTCAAACAAACGGCTGTAATGAAACGCCGGATTGGCCACCGGGACCCGGGGCGGATCGTACGGGAACGGGTACCGGACATTGGTATACTGAAAGTAATCGTAGCCGCTGTATTGCAGACAGGAAGGCACCGTCACTTTATCGGGCAGGTTCTGTTCGCAGAAATCCTCTCCGATGTCTTCCAGTTTGCGATAAGCCCGAAGCGACCATTCGCCGTTCAGGGAAACGAACCGGTCGCTCTTCTCCCGCGCCGCCTCTTTTTGCCGCGCGCCGAACGGCACATAATAACACCGCGGCGCGCAAAGTCCGAAAGATTGCATCTGTTCACTCAGATTTTTTATCATAATGCCACCCGGCAATCCGCCGGTAAAGCGGATTGCCTTTCATTTCCTCACATTTTCTCAATTTTTCGCCCGTCGGAAATCCGTTTATCTTTCGACGACTGGCACTTCTTTCACAAACTCAAATTTCCCGTCCGCTATTTTAATCAGCGCTTTCAGCCGGATATCCCTGGACGAAGCGCCGACGCGGATCTCGTAAAACCCGTCGTCCGTCGTCCAGCCGTCCTTCGCCGTGGAATAATAAGCAAAATCCGCCGCGGTCAGCGTAAAAGCCGCTTTCACGGTCTTGCCCGCTTTCACTTCCTGTTTGGCAAACGCTTTCAGTTCCTGTTCGGGGCGATAGACATAGGCGTTCAGCGGACGGATATACAGCTGGCAGACTTCCTTGCCGTCGCAGGCAGAGACGTTCTTCAGAGAAAACGAGACTTTTACCTGCTCTCCTTTGGCCGCTGCTTTCAGGCCGTAATACTCAAAGTCCGAATAGCTCAGGCCGTGTCCGAACGGAAATGCCACGGGAATCCCGCAGGAATCATAATAACGGTACCCCACGTCCAATCCCTCTTCATATCTCGATACCAGGGGAGTGTTGAGCGTCCCGTAAGAAGGCGTATCTTCCAGGCAGAGCGGGAAAGTTTCGGACAGTTTTCCGCTGGGATTGACCTCTCCGGCCAGGATTTCCGCCAAAGCCTCTCCGCCGCGCTCGCCGCAGAATCCCGCCAGCAGTATGCCCGCGACGCTGTCCTGCCAGGCGCTCACGTCTACGGCGCCGCCCGCAAAAATCACCACCACCGTATTCGGATTGAGCGAAGCGATCTGCAAAATCATCTCTTCCTGGCATTTCGGCAGGCACATCTCCCTGCGGTCCCAGCCCTCGCCCTCAAAAACAGTGCCTGTTCCCACGCAGACGACGCAGACGTCGCTTTCCAGAGCGGCATTCATGCCGTCCCGCGCCTCCGGCGAAACCGACTGTTCCCAGAACAAGCGGGAAAAACGGACGCCGCCGCCCAGCTTTCCGTCCAGAATTTTCGCCAGATCGAACCGTTCCCCTTTCCACTGCACCATTGCGGATCCCGCGCCGGAAACATGCCCGATTCTGCCGGGCGCCGCAAACTCGCCCCCGACCAATACCTTCGAGCCTTTCCGTATGGGAAGCACGCCGTCGTTTTTCAGGAGAACCATGCCCTCTTCCGCTATCTTTTTGGCCACGCCGAACCGCTCTTCCGTCGTGCGCTCGACTTTCTGGTCCTTTCCCATCTCCTTACAGCGGCGGACAAGTTCCAGCACCCGCTCCGCGCAGACGTCAATCTCCGCCTCGGAGATCTTTCCGGCGCGGTAATCTTCGAGCAGTTTGTCATAAGTCGCTTTACAGAACGGCATTTCGAGATCGAGCCCCGCTTTCGCCGCTTTGACCCGATCGTGTACGGCGCCCCAGTCGGAAATCACGGCCCCGTCGAACCCGAACTCGTTTCTGAGAATATCAAAGCCCTTTTTATTTTCGCTGGCATACACGCCGTTGATGCGGTTATACGCGCACATGACGGAAACCGGCTTGGCCCGGCAGGCGATCTCAAACGGTTTGAGATAAATTTCCCGGAGCGACCGTTCGTCCACTTCGCTGGACTGGTCCAGGCGGTTGTATTCGAGATTGTTCACATAATAATGTTTCAGGCAAGCGCCGACGCCCTTGCTCTGCAACCCTTCTATGTATTCCTTTGCCAGCGTACCGGCCAGGACCGGATCTTCCGAAAAATATTCAAAATTGCGCCCGTTCAGCGGATTCCGCTTGATATTGACGCCGGGCGCCAACAGAATATCCACATCGTTTTCCTTGCAGTCGTCCGCCAGAGCTTCCCCCATTTCTCTCGCGCATTCCCGGCTCCAAGAGTTGGCGAGGCATTGCAATGCGGGATAGGCGATGGAAGGATAATCCCGTACCCAGTTTCCGTCTGCGTCCAGCTCGCTTTTACGAAGCCCCACGGGCCCGTCCGACATCCATACATTCGGAATCTTCCCGTCAAAATCCTCCGTAGTCCAAATGCCCTTGCCGCAAATCAGGCGAAGTTTTTCCTCCGCGCTCAGATCTTTTACCGTCATCTTTTTCTCCTTATTAAGTTGTTTTTTATGATAGAATCTTCTCGCCGCCCGGACGCCATAAACTTTCCGGACGATGCTTCGTTCCACCTGTTTTATTATATCGCATTCCTTCGCGAAAAGCAAATGTTTACGCTTACATTTATACTCGGAATTCCCGAGGATTTTTACCCGTCCCGGCTTTTCTCCGTCCGTTTTCTCTCCCGCCGGCCGTTTTCTTTTTCTATCGTCCGCCACGACGCTTCCTCCCGCCTATCGTCGCGGCAAAAATAAAAAGATTTTATCTGCAATCCCGCACATCTTCTTTGACCGAAACTTTTTTTCGTGATATAATAAATATATGCAAATTCAGAAACACGCCATCGACCTGGGGAATGACAGCGTCGGAAAATTAGTCGTCCGGCTGGCCGTACCCGCGGTCATCGCACAGCTTATCAATCTCTTATACAATCTGGTGGACCGCATGTATGTGGGCGCCATCAAAGACATCGGCATGGAAGCGCTCGCCGGATTGGGCGTAGTGTTTCCCATCACGCTGATCGTCAGCGCTTTCGCCAACCTCGTGGGACTGGGCGGCGCGCCGCTGGCCGGAATTTTCCTCGGGGAAAAACGCCGGGATAAAGCCAATGAAGTGTTCAACGCCGGCATTGTCATGCTCGCTTTTTTCTCCGTAGTGCTCACCGCGCTCGTCCTGATTTTCTGCGAACCCCTGGTCCGGCTGTTCGGCGCGCCGGCCAACGTCTCGGGATATGCGCGGGACTATCTTTTCGTCTACGGGGCAGGCACGGTTTTCGTCATGGTCTCTCTCGGCCTCAATCCCTTCATCACCACCCAGGGGTACAGCCTGACTTCCATGCTGACCGTGACGATCGGAGCCGGACTGAATATCGCGCTCGACCCGCTCTTCATTTTCGTCTTCGGACTCGGCGTCCGGGGAGCGGCGCTCGCCACCATTCTTTCCCAGGCGGTTTCCGCCGTGTGGGTCATCCTGTTCTTTTCCGGGAAAAGGTCTCTTTTCCGCTTCGACTTCCGGCTGTTCAGGCCGAAGTCTGCCGT
>DVMZ01000007.1 GCA_018714725.1 Candidatus Scatosoma pullistercoris | reverse complement strand
GGCGTCCAGGGCGTTTCGGGATCGGGATAGGGCACGCCGTACTCGTCAAAAATTTCCTTATTGTAATACATGACGTACGGCGTGACGTCTTTCGGCATGCAGTACAGCGTACCGCTGCCCATCGTCTCGCCGTTGTAACGGTAACGGTTGAGAACGGACGGCCAGATTTTGTCCAGATCGATCAGATCGCTGTTCTCCACATACTCGGTGAGATCCGTCATCATGCCCGTGGATACCCATTGCCCGAAATTGCCGTCCGGCACCAGGAACACGTCGGGCACGTTCGTCGAAGCTATGATGCTGTTGAACTGCGATTCATAGCTGCTGATAATGCTCACGTCCACTTTGATATGGCGTTTTTCTTCCTCTTCTTCGCCGCGGTTTTCGTTGTACTCGTCCACCTCGGCGTTGTATTTTTCCTCAAACGCCGCGCACACTTCGCGCACGAGGTCCGTCTCCGTCGAACCGCCGTTGTCCCAATGGCTCAGCGTGATGACGATCGCGTCGCCGTATGCCGTTATGTTCGTCATCGACGTCAGAAACGCCGTCGCCATACAGACGACAACCAGTGCAATGGCCGAAATCCACGCCACAAGTTGTTTTACCGTCAGAATACGAAACATCCCGCTCCTCCTTATCCGTTGTCCGATCTCCGCGCCGCCCTTCGTACGCCGTTTTTTCTTTACTTTACGTTTTTCGTTTTTGAAAGCACCGACCCAGGGTTGCGTTCACCGCATTTTCGGGCTTATTTTCCGGGTCGTCCGGCTCAGTCCTTCCCGCCGGCAATCGCGTCCCGCAACAGGGCAACCGGCGCTTTCGGATTCCGGTCGATGTCCGTCAATCCGTTAATTTCCGTCTCCACGTCGGTCAGCTGGGTCACGCAGAATCCGCAGATGCCGTCAATGCGCCGCAGCGCCGAAACCATGCCCTTTAATCGGGAGACGAATTCCTCCGCGCTCTTCACCGCACCGCCGTACCCCCAGCCTTCCGCCGCGCCGCTGCGGTAGCCGATTCCCGCAAACTCCGACACGATCACCGGCTGTCCCCTGTAGGCAAATCCTTTGGCAAACGGCAGACGGGTCTGCATGTAATCGACGACGTTCTCCCCCCGGAGCGCCCGGGGCAGATCCCCGTAAAAACGGTACAGTCCTTCGGGGTCCTGATCGTAGTTGTGCAGAGTGACGATGTCGCTCTCCGTGTGCTCCCAGCCGTCGTTGGAGATGACGGGCCGGCGCCCGTCATACGCCTTGGTCGCATAGACCAGCGCCAGCGAAAGAGCCTGCTGCATTCCGTCGCATACGATGCGCGGCACCCCCCAGCTCTCATTGATTGGCACCCAGGCGACGATGGCGGGGTGATTGTAATTCTGCCGCACCGCTTCCGTCCACTCGGTCAGGAGTTTATCCGCCGTTTCCGACTTACATTCAAACGGAGAAGGCATTTCGCACCAGACCATCATGCCGAGAATATCCGCATAATAATAGAAGCGCTCGTCCTCGATCTTCTGGTGCATGCGGATTCCGTTGAACCCCAGTTCCTTTGCCAGAAGGATGTCTTTTATGTACGCCTGCTCGTCGGGCGCGGTCATTCCGCTGTCGCGGTAATATCCCTGCACCAGCACCATTTTCATATAGACGGGATTGCAGTTGAGCAACAGGCAATTCCCCTCCGCGCGGTATTCCGCCAGCGCGAAATAGGACCCGACGCGGTCGAGCACTTCCGTTCCGCGGCGGAGGACAAATTCCACATCGTAAATATTCGGGTGTTCGGGCGTCCAGTAATAAACGCGGAAAAAGTCCGCATCGCAGTGCAGATCGGCCTTGACGTTGGCAATCCGCCGCGTGAACTGCACCGTCGTTTCGGAGATCAGCCCGTCCCCGAAAGTCACCCGGATGTCCAGCGAACATCCCGGCTCCGCCTTATGGAGCGCCGCCTCGAATTCCACATAATAATCGCGGAACGAAGGGGTGATTTTCACCGATTCGAGATAATTTTCCGATACGATCTCCGTCCAGACCTTCTTCCAGATCCCCGTGGTATCGGTGTACATACAGCCGAAAGAGAGGCCGGTGTCGCTCTGCTTGCCCCGCGGCTGTACGGCTTCCAGCGTATCCTCCGCGCGGACGACGATAAACGCCTCGCCCTTCTTCCTCTTCACCTGTTCGGTAATATCGAAGCTGAAACGGCAGTACCCGCCGCGATGCGAACCGACAAATTCGCCGTTCACCCAGACTTTGGTAAAATAATCGCATCCCTCAAAATGCAGCAGCAGTCTCTTCTTTTTCAGAGCCCGGTCGTCATATTCCGCCCTGCGCGCATACCATACCGCTTCGTGAACGCCGGTGTCCCCGATCCCGCTCGCTTCCGTCTGATAACTGAACGGCACGAGGATCTTCTTCCCTTCCGGGAACCGCTCGAACCAGCGCGCGCCCTCCCCCGCGTCCTCATCGTCGAACGCAAAGCCCCATTCTCCGCACAGATCGGTGTATTCCTCTCTTACAAACTGCGGGCGGGGATATCCCTCCCGATAACATTTTGCGTGCTTCATACCCCTCCGTCGCAACTCAGAATGAAAAAATCATTACAAAATTGCTTCTTTTTCACATTCTTCAATCGCATTATATCACACCCCCGGCCGCTTGTCAATACTGTTTTTAAAAATTTCATAATTATTTTTGTATTTATGGACCAGTTCGTATTTTATCGAATTAAATATTCATGCAATTCCGGCAGAATCGCTTGATTTTCGCGGAAAGCTGTGATACAATGAAGCTATACGGTAAGAAGAATATGAGGGAAAAGCCATGCGCATCATCGATAATCTGAAAGAAGGATTGCCCGTATTTGACGCTTTAAGCAACGAAATACGCATCAAAATTCTCGAACTTTTGCTCGAGCGGCATCAGATGAACATGAATGAGATTGCCGAAACGCTGCATATGCCCAAGAGCACGCTGACGCCGCACATCAAAAAACTGGTGCAGGCGGAGCTCATCGGCATCAGTCTCAATTCCGAAAAGCGGGGCACGCAAAAAATCTGCCGGCTGTTCGAGGACAAAATCATTCTGAACATCATCCCGCAGCTGACCGAACAGAAAATCTATGAAACCGAGCTGGACGCGGGACAGTATTCCGATTGTTCCATCGCACCCACCTGCGGGCTCGCCTCCCGGGAAAAAGTCATCGGAAACGGATTCGACGATCCGCGCTTTTTCCATCTGCCCGAACGGTTCAGCGCTTCGATCATCTGGTTTTCCAAGGGATATGTGGAATACACTTTTGCCAATATGCTGTCCCCCGACGACAAACCGACGGAAATGCAGATCTTTCTGGAAATGTGCAGCGAAGCGCCCGGCGTATTGAGCTATTTCCCTTCGGACATTCATTTCACGCTGAACGGCCTGCATCTGGGCTACTGGACCTCTCCGGGGGAATGCTTCGACCGCAAGGGCAGGTACACGCCCTCCTGGTGGTTTTCCAATTTCCCGCAATACGGCATTATGAAAGTGATCACCATCAACGAAACGGGGACCTATCTCGACGGACTGTTTCTTTCTTCTGTCACGATCGACCGGCTGGAACTGATGCAGAAAGGCGCCATTACATTGCGCGTCGAAGTGCCGGAGGACGCTAAAAACGTCGGCGGACTCACCCTGTTCGGAATCAATTTCGGGGATTACGATTCGGGAATCCGCATCCGCACGATCTGCAATAAAAAGAAAGGGTAACTTTCCCCGGGTTTTCCGCCGGAATCCTCTGCGCCCCTTTTTGCGCGATTTTCCGCCGGAATCCTCCGCGTTTTTCCTGAAAGGGTGTTTTTTCTGTTTGCAAACCGCAGCCGGAAGCCTTGGCTTCCGGCTGCGGTTTTCTCCTTATTTTTCTTTCCGCTCTCCCCTGCCCCGTCGTTTCTGAAACATCCGCGCCCGGATGCCCTTTCCGACGGGCACGACGGGCACGACGGCACGACGGCACGACGGCACGACGGGCGCGGGCGGCGCCTTTTCGGCGCCGCCCGCGCTGCACTTCTCCATGGGACAGCGGAAATTTCCTCGTTTTTCCGTTCGACGCATCCCTGCCTGTCCGTTTTTCCGTTTTTTCCCGAAATACAGCCCAAAGCGGAACAAATTGCCCCCGGGCGGAGCAAGGCGTCGATTTTTTTCGTTCGTCAAATCCCTGCCCGCCTGTTTTTTATCTTTCCGCAATCGGACAAACCGCCGTTCAGTTTTTCGTCAGTTCGTAGCCCGTTTTGGAATCCTTGACCGAATACCCCATTTCCGCAAGCCGGGCCCTGAGTTCGTCGCTCTTCGCCCAATCCTTGCGGGCGCGGGCGGCCCGGCGCTCTTCCGCCACCGCGCGCACCTCCTCGGGGATCTCCGCCGCGTCTTTGGTCTCATACCAATGCACATACTCCGCCGCGTCCTTGCGGAAAAGTCCGAGCAACTGATAGCTCTCGCGCACCTGCGCCGCCAGCGCCGCCGCCCGGCCGTCCTTTTCCGACAGGAATTTCCGGATCTCCCGGAAATAGCCGAACAGGTTCCCGAGGGCCAGCGAAGTGTTGAAATCGTCGTCCATCGCCTCGTCGAACTCCTTATCCGCTTTGCGCGCATACGCTTTGTCCTCCGCCGAAGGGGTCAGCCCCGCGCTCTCCGTCGCGGCGAGGGTCAGATAAAAATCGTACAGGTGCTTTTCCGCCTCGGGGAACAGGTCGTCCGTGATGTTGATATCGTTGCGGTAACCCGTCCCGAGCAGGGCGAACTTGATCGCCTCGTCCGAATACTTTTCAAGCAGCTCGGAAAGGAGCAGGCTGTTCCCCAGCGATTTGCTCATTTTCTGGCCGTTGACTTTGATGAGCCCGTTGTGCGTCCAGTATTTGACAAACTGTTTTCCCGTCAGCGATTCCGACTGCGCGATCTCGTTTTCATGGTGCGGGAAAATGAGGTCTCTGCCGCCGCCGTGCAGATCGATCTGATCGCCGAACGCGGCGCGGTTCATCGCCGAGCATTCGATATGCCAGCCCGGCCGGCCTTTACCCCAGGGGGAATCCCAGAAAATCTCGCCCGGTTTTGCGCTCTTCCAAAGCGCGAAATCGTAAGCGTTCTTCTTTTCGTCGTCGTTGTCCACGCGCACGCCGTCCAGCGCGTCCTCCAGGGTTCGGTTGGACAGGTGCCCGTAAGCGGGATAGCTGTCCACGTCGAAATACACGTCCCCCTTCTTCGTCGCATAGGCGTGCCCATTTTCGATGAGCTTCTGTACGAAATCGATGATATTGCCGATATTTTCGGTGGCTTTCAGCCAGATGTCGGGATCGTCCACATGAAACTCCCGCATGACTTTGTCGATGTCCCCGATCATCTTTTCCGCGTAAATGTCGGCGGGAATCCCCGTCTCTTTCGACCGGGCGATGATCTTGTCGTCCACGTCCGTGTAATTGCGGGCATACGTCACCGCAAATCCCTTCTTCTGGAGATATTTGCGCATGATGTCATAGATGAGCGCCTGGTACCCGTGCCCGATATGCGCTTCGCCCGACACCGTGATCCCGCAGGCGTACATCTTCACCTTTCCCGCTTCCAGCGGCACGAATTCCTCTTTGCGCCTCGTCAGTGAATTGTAAATTTTCATGTCCTTTTCCTTCTTTTTTCTGTTTTTATCTCTTTTTTATTTTATTTCTCGTTTCACGGCTTTTTATGCCCGCTTTTCTTCCTCTTCCGCGCCGGGCGCCCATGCCGATTCTTCCCCGCGCGCCGGCTCCGGAGCCGGCGCGCCCGCCCCCTCGGCCGGGGAAACAGGCCCCGAAGCGCAAGCCGCAGACAGTGTTTCCAGTTTCTTTTCCAGCTCGCATACGCGGGTGCGGAGATTGCACAGTTCCTTTCTCGCGTCCAGATAGGGATCGGTCTTATCCTGGCAGAGATCGGGCTCGCACACCTTTTCGCCGCGGACGCGCACCACCCTTCCCGGCACGCCGACGACGGTGGCGTGCGGCGGCACCTCTTTGAGCACCACGGCGCCCGCGCCGATCTTGGCCCCCTCGCCCACGACGAATCCGCCGAGTATTTTCGCACCCGCGGAAACGGTGACGTTTTCCATCAGCGTGGGATGGCGCTTGCCGTGTTCTTTGCCCGTGCCGCCCAGCGTCGCGCCCTGGTAAATGACGGTGCCGGTATGAATTTCCGCGGTCTCGCCGATCACCACGCCGCTGCCGTGGTCGATAAATACCCCCGGGTATATCTTCGCGGCGGGATGAATTTCAATGCCCGTAAAGAATTTGGAACACTGGCTGACCATGCGCGCCAGCAGCCGGAGATGAATCCGGTAGAGAAAATTCGCAAAACGGTGATGCGAAAGGGCGTGCACGCCCGAATAAGTGAGCAGAATTTCCAGCTTGTTTCTCGCCGCGGGATCGTTTTTCTTTGCGGCGGCGATGTCCGCCCGCAGACTTTTGAACCACATGACTTGTTTCTCCTTGACCGATTTGCGGCCACTCGGAAACGACGGATTTTCGCAAAGAAAAAAGCGCCCTCTCCATACAGCCGTTACTATATAGTATAAAGGCGCACGCGGACGCGGTTCCACTTTATTTCGGAAAGAGCGCGCTCTTTCCCTCGTCTGCCCGATAACGGAGGCGCCCGCGGAGGATTGGTCCGGCCTGTTCACGCGGAAAGCGCACTTTCCCCGCCGATCGGAACCCCTGCCGCGCTTTCAGCTTCTGCGCCGCTCTCTGTCCTTCCGTTCCGCCCGGCGGTTACTCTTCTCCCGCTCGGCATATTCAGTTATATTTTCCGATCCGTGCCCCCCGGATGAAGGAAAGGGGATCACGCTTCCGCCAGGAAGAGGTTGTCCACTTTGTATTCTTCAAGGGCCGCGCGGACCATTTCAGGGTTAAAGATATTCCGGGATAGCAGGTATGCGATCACCGTGTCTTTGACCTCCGCATAATCGAGGGCGAGCTGACAGCATTCCAGCAGCTGACAGGCGTCTTCCAGGGACATCCGCAAAGCGATTGCCAGAGAGAAGATGAGGTTTTTCGTCGGCCGGTAGATCCCCTTGCAGATACGGTTCCAGGTGTATTCGTCCACGGTGAGACGGGCGCGGGCCTCCCCGGCCGTCACGCCGTACTTCTGAAAGAGCGCGGGCAACTTCTTGAAAAAGGAGTCCTTCCCGTATTTTTCTTTCAGCCGTTCAACCGGCCCGAGCGGGCGGAAAGAGAAGGAAAAAGAGGAATCCCACATCTTTTCTTTCAGCTCCGCCAGAAGCTGTGCGCGGTTTCTCTGCAGAGCGAGCCGCATGGTGGACGCGGGCAGGGTGTACGAATAATCGGTGCCGTCCTCCCGCCGCTCCGTCGTCTGCATTTTCGGCATTTCATAGCCTTTCAGAACACAGAGACGGTCGTAATTGGCATATTTCTCGCAGAAATACCCGTCGAGATCTTCCATAAACGCGAACCCCATGCGCGCCTCCCGTTTTTCTTACTTCCGCCGCCCGAAGGGCTCTGCCCGGCGGCTTTGTTTTTCCTATTATACCATATCCCGCCGAAAAACGCAAACATTTTCACCGGGAATAAAAAATGCGCACTTTTTCCCGTTTTTTGCATTTTTTGTTCGTAGTTATAAAAAAATTGAAAAATTTCATTATTTTTACTTGATTTTTTGTAACTTTTATGATAAATTTGATATGCAGGAAAAAAACAGGAGGGTCCGGAGGAAATGAAACGGGAACGCATCGAAGAAATCGCCGAGCTTTTGGACAAGCGCGGCAAGCTGACGCTGGAACAGCTGGAAGAATACTTCCCCAACGTCTCGCAGATGACGTTGCGCCGCGATCTTTTCCAGCTGGAAGAAGAGGGAAAGATTATCCGCGTGTGCGGCGGCGCGATGTCGGTGAAAGAAGTGCAGAAATCTTCCGGCGAACCCTACACCAAAAAGACGACCATTCACACGGACGAAAAAATCGAAATCGCGCAGAAAGCGGCGGTATTGATAGACGAAGGCTCGTCCATTTTCATCGACGGCGGGACCACGGCGCTGTATCTGGCCAAAGAGCTGCCCGACATAGTCTGCACCGTCTTTACCAACGGCATTGCGGTGGCCAAAGAACTGGCGCAGAAAAAGAACATCACGATCAACCTGCTGGGCGGCCAGCTGATCAAGGAAAATCTCTCGACGGCTTCGCCGCTGTCCTCCCTGTATTTCACGGACACCAACTTTGAACTGGCCATTATCTCGGCTTCGGCGTTCACGCCCGAAAGCGGTTTCTCCTGCGGCTCGCAGATCGAAGCGGATCTCCTGCGGCTGGTGCGCAAAAAGGCCAAGTTCCTGTATATGATGCTGGACAGCTCCAAAATCGGCAAGATTATGCCCTACACCTTCGCCCGCGCCGAGGATATCAACGTCCTCATCACCGACGAGGGGTTCCCCGAATCGCTGAAAGAACAGTTCAAGGCCATGGACATCGTCGTCATGTGACCCGCACGGCTTTCCCCGGCGGTTACGGCGGCTTTTCTGCGGATTTTCCGGGATTTTCTGCGGCTTTTAACTTTACGGAACCGCTCCTCCGACCGCCCCGCCGGCAAGGCGCCCCATTCCCCTGAACTCTTCCTTTATTTTTTATCTTCCTGATGTGATTGGCGCTCTCTGTTTTTGCAGAGAGCGTTTTTTGCGCCCGGTCGCGCCGGCATTTTCCGGCCGCAGCGCCCTGTTCCGCCCCTCCTCTTTTCACCCTTTTTTCTTTTCTCTTCCCCCGCCCCGTCT
Organism: Candidatus Scatosoma pullistercoris; assembly: GCA_018714725.1. Classification (GTDB taxonomy): domain Bacteria; phylum Bacillota; class Clostridia; order Christensenellales; family Borkfalkiaceae; genus Scatosoma; species Scatosoma pullistercoris. Next base: position 1,517 of record DVMZ01000007.1, on the reverse strand, counting down.
GCCGCACGGACCGCCCTTTTTTTTCTGCAACCGGGCCCCTTCCGCCTTTGCCGCGGATTCCGGCCGACTTTTCCCCGATCGTGCCGACGCCCGCCCGATTCGCTCCTTCTTCGTGCCCTGATTGCGGTTTTATCGACAGCCGGCGGCGGAAGCATTTGCTTCCGCCGCCGGCTCCCGCTCTTCGGAACGGTTGTCTCTTTTACGATGACCCGCAATCGGATATTTCCGCTCGTCAAAACCCTGTCCCCGTTCTTCTCCCCCTCGCCGTCCGAATCCGGCCGCGCCGCCCTTTCCGAAACGCTCAGAGCACGACGACGGGTTTGATGAGATCGCGGGGCTTGTCTTTCATGAGCATAAGCGCTTCTTCCATATGCCCGAAGCCCTTGAACCGGTGGGTGAGCAACCGGGAAGTATCCAGCCGGCCGTATTGGAGGAGGGAGACGAGTTTTTCCATTCTCCGCCGTCCGCCGGGCATCAGCCCGCCCGCAATCGTCTTGTGTCCCATGCCGCAGCCCCATTCCACGCGCGGAATGCGCACATAATCGCCCGCGCCCAGGTAGTTGACATTGCCGATCCGGCCGCCGGGGCGGACCATTTTCACGGCCTGGATAAAGGTATCGTTGTCGCCGCCCGCGACGATGACTTTGTCCACCCCTCTGCCCCCGGTCTTTTCCATAATCTGATCGACGATATCCCCGTCCTTGTAATTGAGAATATCGGTGGCGCCGTAAAATTTTGCCGCCTCCACGCAATTGGGACGGGAGCCGACGGCAAACACCCTGCCCGCCCCGCCGATCGCGCACGCCGCGACGGACATCAGGCCCACCGGTCCGATCCCGATGACGCAGACGCTGTCTCCATAGGTCACTTTTGCAAGCTCCGCGCCGTGGAATCCCGTGGGCACCATGTCGCTGAGCATGACCGCCGACGCCGCGTCCACGCCTTCCGGAAGCAGAGCGAGATTGGCGTCCGCTTCATTGACGTGGAAATATTCGGCGAATACCCCGTCCTTGAAATTGGAGAATTTCCAGCCCGCAAGCATTCCGCCGGAGTGCATGGAAAATCCCTCCTGCGCCTCCGTCTTTCCCCAGTCGGGGGTAATGGCGGGCACGATCACTTTGTCGCCCGGCCGAAGGTCCCGGACGAGTTTTCCCGCCTCGACGATTTCGCCGACCGCCTCGTGGCCGAGAATCATGTCGTGCCGTTCTCCGATCGCTCCTTCCCAGACTGTGTGGACGTCGGAGGTACAGGGAGAGACGGCCAGCGGCCGGACGATTGCGTCCAGCGGTCCGCAGGCGGGCACCTCCTTTTCTATCCAGCCGGTTTTCCCGATGCCGAGCATTGCATAGCCTTTCATTTTCATTCTGATTTTCCTCCTTGAAAACGTGGCTATATTGTAGCATACCCGCTTCCGGCGCGAAGGGGCGGAATATGGAAAACTTTCTCTTTTTTTGTCATATTGCAAGAGCGGATTTCTCTGCGCCTTTTTCAAAAGGGGAGGGATTCCCGGAAAAATT
>DVMZ01000086.1 GCA_018714725.1 Candidatus Scatosoma pullistercoris | reverse complement strand
CTGGCACTCCCCGAAAGATTATATCACCGACTTTTTACGCGACGGCTTGCTTCATTAACCTTTTTTACTGTCTCATATGTTTGACAAACCTACACCGACGCCTCGAAAAACTTTTCGGGCACAATTTATTTTTTAATCTCCGATTTTCCGCCGCCTATTTTTACTCTGCCATTTTCCGGCGGGCCGTCACGCGCTCTCCCCTTTTTCTCCTCCCCCTCCGATTTTATTGTTCCTCCTTTTCGGCGTTTCTTCTCCGAAGCACAAAAGCGTACCGGAACTGCGGCCGCCGCGCCCGAATAAGCCGGAATCGCGCTTTTTCGGAAGAAAAACGGCTTTTCTCCCGATTTTTATCCGGTTTTGACGTTTTTTTCACCTTACTTTTTGCATATTCGGCAAAAATACCCCTTGACAAAATCTGAAAAATGCGGTATGATAATAAGAAAATACGGTGCCGGAAAAACAGGCCGCCGTAAAGGAGGAAATTTTATGTATTGCAGACAATGCGGAGAAAAACTCACGCTGAGATTTTGCGAAAACGAAGGGCTGGTGCCCTATTGCGACAAATGCGAAGCGTATATGTTTCCTCAGTTCAACGTCGCCGTATCGATGGTGGTGACCAATCGCGCCCAGGATAAAATTCTGCTCGCCAAGCACGTTGAAGACGAGGAATTCATACTTTTTGCAGGTTACATCAAAAAAGGCGAAAATGCGGAAAAAACCGTTCCCCGCGAGATCAAAGAAGAACTCGGGCTCAATGTCGTCAAGGCAAAATATATGTCTTCCCGCTACCACGCACAGCGCGACGTGCTGATGCTCAATTTCATCGTGGTGGTCGAAGACGCCCCCATCAAGCTCAAGAAAGACGAAATCGCAGAAGCCAGATGGTGCTCCCCCGACGAGGCCCTGCAACTCATCCGCAAAGGCACCACGGCGGAATTTTTCCTGATCAATGCGGTCAAGGAACTCAAAAGAAAAATCTGAACGCCCGGCTTCCGATGTTTCGGAAGCCGGATTTTTTCGGCAAAAGCGAAATCCGGACATAAAAAAACGCCTTCCGGCTGGTTTTTGATTTGCCTTCCCCGGCCCCTTTTTCTGCTTTTCCTTGCCCGCGGCCCCGCGCCCGTTCTTCCGGTTGCGGATTTCCAAAACCCGGAATGGTTTCAAAACCCCGGAAACAGCTTGACACGAAACAAAAATTCTTTTTCCCCTTGCCTTTTGCAGGATTTTATGATATACTTTACAAAAAATCCCAACCGCGACAGCTGCGGTTTTGTCCTCCGGAACAAAATTTCCTGCGCCGCTTCCTTGGTTAACCTAAAAAAAGGAGTCTCTCATGACATCCGCCGATTTTCTCAGTATTTTCCTTTTCCTCTATCTTGCCGGAATCCTCTTTCTGGCGCTCAAGTTCCGGGACATCGTGCTCACTCCCGAAAAATACGAGGATCCGGGCTCGTCGCCGCCGGAGACCGCCTGGAAGAGACAAAGCGCTATTTGCCCTGTTTCAAATCTCTCGGGCATCAATATTCTCTCTTATGCCTTTTGTTCCCCCTCGCATTGACTGCTGCGGAAGCAGCAATCGGATTCGGCATACAGAAACTGCTGCTCGGAGACCGCGAACGGATTTTCCTGGGCGTCTCTTTGGCCGGGCTTTGCGCGCTGTTTTTCCTGAACATCATCGTCGGCATGCTGATCATTCCGCTGGCGATCAAAAAGCCGTTTTTTGAAGTTGTATCGCGGAGTATGCTGAATGTCTCCAGTCGGCCGGCCGTTTACAAACGAGCCTATCTCTGCGCTCTGATATTTTTCATCCTCACTTTCCCGTTCGGGGCTTTGGGGGCAAATACCTACTGCGGGTTCAACGAAACCGGCATCGTCTATTCGGGATTTTTTCAGACCGGAAACTATGAAATAAGCTATGACAACATCGAATATGTCCGCATCGGCATTTTCCACAACAAACAAGGAAATCCGGATACGTTTTTTTTACGAAATCAGTTTTGACGGAAAAGAAAGAAATATCAACCGCCCTAATACGGGGATCAAATATTTCACCGAACAGGTCTATGCCGTTCACAGATATCTGGAAGAAAAGAGTGACTGCACGGCTGAAATCACGCCGCCGGACGAAAAGGACCTACGCTATATGGAAGAGCACATGAACGACCGGGAAAAAGAAATTGCACGGTACCTCTTCGAGGGCTTTCATCGCCCCTGACCGGTCGCGGAGAGCGCGCCCCGCTTTGCGGGGCGCGCTCTCTCTTCCTGTGGTGAATTATACTCTATCAGTGCAACAGAAGTTCAGTGTACTTTGTTCCCACCCTCTTACTTTTTCCGAATCCTTCGCGCCGGACTCCGGCATTCAGAATCCGCCGCTACCCTTTTCCGCACCGCTTTCCGGACACAACCGAACAGAAAAACGGAGCCCCCGCAAAGGAGCTCCGTCCGGTTTTGTCGGCGCATTATGCCCGACAGAAAAACTTATTTGCCTTCGTAGCTGTCGCAGCAGGTGCACTGCTGACCGTCGCAGGCCTTCCCTACATGGATTTTCGCAAGCGTGCAATAGTCCCCTTCCCGGTTATACTTGCAACCCGTCACGTTGCAGCCGATACTGGTGTTCACTCCCTGCATATTTTCGTTCATCATATCAAAAACCTCCTTGCGCATGGAAATGCGCAGAAGAAGTATGTGCAAAACAGAGACATACTATTGACTTTTTGCAAAAATTCCTGTAAAATAGATACAGAGAACAGAAAGGAGGACAAACTCATGAAAGTAATCCTGAAAGCAGACGTCAAAGGAAGCGGCAAAAAAGGCGACATCATCGAAGTTTCCGACGGATTTGCGCAGAATTTTCTTTTGAAAAAAGGCCTGGCGGAAATCGCCACGGCAAGCGGAATTAACGAAATCACGCAGCGAAAAGCGGCAGATCAGTTTCATAAAGCAGAAGAACTGAAAGCGATGAAAGAACTCGCCGCCGCCCTGAACGGCAAGACCGTGGAAGTGGGCATCAAGACGGGAGAAAACGGAAAGGTGTTCGGCAGCGTCACTTCGGCCTCGGTTGCCGCGGCTCTGGAAAAAGAAGGATTTCAGATCGACAAGAAAAAAATTCAGATGGCCGCCGTCAAGACTACGGGCATTTTCGACGCCGAAATCCGGCTGATGGAAAGCGTCTCCGCCAAAATCAAAGTCCGCGTTGCCGCCATCTGACCTCTGGCCGGCACGGAACCCTCTTCGCCCTGCGGAAACCCCGCGGGGCGTTTTTTCTCCCTTTCTTCCCGCAACGGTTTGCAAAAGCAGTATATCCCCAAAAAATATTTCCGAAGAAATACGGAAGCGCTTGCAAGCGTGCCGGAAATGTGCTAAAATAATAGCCGACCCGGAAACCGGAGTTTCCGGGTCGGCAAACCGATAAAAGACAGAAAGAAAAAACAATTCTGAAAATAAACACAAAACAAAAACGTAAAAAGGAAAACGCATGAATCGGATGAATCAATCAGAACAAAAAATTCCGGGCGAACAGCCGTCGGCAGCGCCGGTCGGCGCGGAAACCGCCTCGGAAACGGCTTCCGGCAGGGACGCAATCGCCGCGGCGACGCCCCCGGACGGAAACCTCGCCGCCCTGCCCCCGAAAAAGACAAAAGAGAGCTTTCTGCCCGGCGGCACCCCCAAAGAAAAGATTTTCCTGACCGTCAAAACTTTACTGCTGTTGTGCTTTTCCTCCTTTTTGGTCGCCCTTTCTTCTTACAGCCTGATTGCGCCCAATAACTTTGCGATCGGAGGCATTACGGGCGTCGCAATTATCCTGGAAAAAGCCACCGGCGGGAAAATTCCCCAGAGTGTTTCCATCTTCTGCATCAACTTCCCCCTGCTGTTCATTTCTTTCTTTGCGGTGAAGAAAAAATTTGCGCTGATGTCGCTGGCAAACGTCACATTGCAATCGGTTTTTCTGTCGCTGATGGAAAACCTGGGGATGCCGAGACTGGTTTTCGACGAAAAAATTTTCGCCGCGCTGGCAGGCGGCATCGGCATCGGAACGGCAATCGCATTCGCATTCAAAATAGGCGGAAGTACGGGAGGCATGGACGTCATCGCGGTCATCGTGCAGAAAAAATATCCCGCCCCTTCCATAGCCTGGATGCTGTTTATACTCAACTGCATCGTCATCGCTTCTTCGTTCTTTGTCTACCGGGTGCCCGGAGACGCCATGCAAAGCCTCCTGCCGCTGATTATGGCCGCCTGCGAACAATTTGTGGAAAGCAAGGCCAACGATACCATCACCAACGGATTCCATTCCGCCATCGAGTTCCGCATCATCACGGACAAGCCGGAAAAAATGGCGCTGGAGATCATCTCCAGGCTGGGACGGGGCGTCACTTCCGTACCCGCCACGGGCATGTACACCCACGAAACCCATTCCATGCTCATCTGCGTCATTCACCGCCGTCAGATCAATACCTTCCGGAAACTGCTCAAAGAAGTCGATCCCGATTCTTTCGCGGTGATGTCGGGCGTTTCACAGGTGCTGGGCCTCGGATTTTTCTCGGGAGAAAACTGAAAACAGGATTTTCCCGGCCCGCCCATTTTCTTTCCGCCGCCTTTTCTTCAGAAAAAGGCGGCGGATTCCCTTTTCTGCCCTTTTTTATACCCCGAATTTCACAAATTTTCTTTTATTTTCAAGGGTTTTCTGCATTTCTTTTCCCCTCAGTGCTTGACTTTTACCGTAGGATACGCTATAATAAAAATACTTAAATGAAAATTTAAGAATTCAATCAAAGGGGATAACTCTTATGAACAAAGGCGAATTTATCAAGGCTATGGCAGAAAAAGCCGGCTTTACCAACAAGGACGCGGCGATCGCTTATGACGCGTTTGTGGCTACGGTGACGGAAGCGCTCAAAGCCGGTGACAAAGTTCAGCTTGTCGGCTTCGGCTCTTTTGAAGTCAAAGACGTACCCGCCAAGACCGGTATCAACCCTCAGACCAAAGAAAAGGTTGAAATTGCTGCCTGCAAAAAGCCCGTTCTTAAATTCGGGAAATCTTTCAAAGACAACTTCAACGCGTAAATTCATTTGACAAATACTTCGGCCCTCCGACGGACAAGCCCGTCGGAGGGCCGTCTTTTGTCCTTTTCCCCTTCGCTTCGGCCGCCGCGCCGCGACGCATTCCCCCGACGCATTCCTCCGGCGTCCTCTCCCGCCGCGAACGGATTTCTTTCCGCCCCTTGCAACCTCGTTTTGACGCCCCGGAAACTTCCGCGGCGGACGGCTTTCGGAAAAGTGCAGACCGCCCCGGGGCGCCAAGGCCCCGGGGCGGTTGTTTTCATCAGGCTCTGCCGCTTTGACGGCTTACGCATCTCGATTCCGGTCTCAGAAATCCACTTCGGTATCGTAATAGCAGCACTTCAGCAGCTTTTCCATTTCCTCGACGGAAGGCTGACGAGGGTTGGAACCCGTGCAGGCGTCCCCGATCGCATTGACCGCGATGTCATGCAGTCTTTCGAGGAATACTTCTTCGGGAACAAAGCCCTGTTCGGTGGGATAGCTGTCCGCGCCGTAATTCTTGATGCAGTGAGGAATATTCAGATCATCGTTCATCTTTCTCAGCATCGCGATGAGCAGATCGACTTTTTCATCGTCGTTCTTGCCGCCCAGCTGAATGAAATCCGCGATTTCGCCATAGCGCTTCTTCGCCGTGGGATCCTTGGAATTGAACTTAATGACCTTGGGCAGATACATTGCGTTCGCCGCGCCGTGAATGATGTGCGCGCCGTAATCCGCAAACGCCGCACCCGTCTTGTGCGCCATCGAGTGCACGATGCCGAGCAACGCGTTCGAGAACGCCATACCCGCAAGACACTGCGCATTGTGCATGCTGTCCCGCTTGGCCATATCCCCGTTATAGGAACCGACGAGGTCCGCCTTGATCATCTTGATCGCATGCAGCGCAAGGGGATCGGTATAATCGCAGTTTGCCGTGGACACATACGCTTCGATCGCGTGCGTGATCGCGTCCATACCCGTATGAGCGACCAGCTTCTTGGGCATCGTCTCCGCAAGTTCGGGATCCACGATCTCCACGTCGGGCGTGATCTCGAAGTCCGCGATGGGATATTTGATTCCCTTCTGATAATCGGTGATGATCGAGAACGCCGTCACTTCCGTCGCCGTGCCGGACGTGGAAGAAATCGCGCAGAAATGCGCCTTGCGTCTCAGTTCGGGAATACCGAACACTTTGCACATCTCTTCAAACGTGATGTCGGGATATTCATATTTGATCCACATGGCTTTCGCCGCATCGATGGGGGAACCGCCGCCGATTGCCACGATCCAGTCGGGCTGGAAATCCAGCATCGCCTGCGCGCCCTTCATCACCGTTTCCACGGAAGGATCGGACTCGATTCCTTCAAACAACTTCACTTCCATGCCCGCTTCTTTCAGATAAGAAACCGCTTTGTCCAGGAAGCCGAATTTCTTCATGGATCCGCCGCCTACACAGACGATCGCTTTCTTGCCCTTGAAGCTTTTCAACGCTTCCAACGAGCCTTTGCCGTGATACAAATCTCTGGGTAAAGTAAATCTTGCCATAATAAATATTCCTCCTGTCAGAGTCTTTTTTTCATCGTTTCAAAGACGCTTGTCCCCAAAACCATTGCATATTATAACAAATTTTTTTGCGTTCGTCAATACAATCGTTAGTTTTTTATCGATTAAAGTATAAATATTATCAATTAAGATTTAATCCTAAATGGGTCGGCTCTCCATTGCTTCCCCGAATTTTTGAAGAGAATTTTTCCGGACACAGCGCCCGCGGGAGCGCCGGATGCGTCCATCCCTTTTTCGCGATTTTTCTCTGTCGCGCAATCGTTTTTACTGCGGTCATCGCTTCCCTGCCCCTTGATTTTACGATATTCTGCCCTTTTTGGGAAAAAATATCCCCTTGGCCGAAGCTCAAAAAAACGGAGGCAAAAGAACTTTTCCGGTCAAAAAAATGAAAAGCGAGCGGCGGGGCAAAGACTTTCCCGATTCCGAAACCGAGAGGTCAAAACAGCCGCGCCCGCACCGGCAGAAAATTTCCGGAAAATCTTTCCGGAAATCAGAAAACCGGAAAAGCGGACAAACGAAAAGCGCTCCCCGTCACGGGGAGCACTTTCCGTTATAAATTTTAAAGGAGGAGGAAATTACTTCTCTTCGTCAGTGTTGTCGGTATTTTCTGTATTCTGCGCATTTTCAGCCGTATCGGAAACCTGTGCGGCTTCGGCAGCTTTCGCCTCCGCCTTTTCCTTCTTGCGGGCGATTCTGGCATCCTTTCTCATCTGCGCCTTCATCTCTTTGGTCACGATACGGGCAGCGTCGATCTGCTCGCGCATTTCCTGAGGTGTAGGAGGAACGAACGCCGAACCTTCCGCATTTTCGGGAATGACTTCGTAGCCCTCGTCTCTTTCGAGCATCGTGGCTTCGCTGTAACCGTCGAACAGATGAATGTGGTGCGCGTCAAACGCAAGGTCGATAACCTCTTTTAAAGATACAACCGCACGGCTGGAAATCTTCGCGATCATCTGCGTGGAGTTGTCGATGACAGAGCTCTCTTTTGCTTCGTGATCAAGTTCGCAATAAATCTGCGTTTCGGCACCGAGCTTTTCGATAACTTCGATTCTTGCCTTCACGATCGTATCGGGAGAGTTGGAAAGGAACATCTGATCCTGGTGAATATCTTCGGGACGAACGCCCAGCGTGACATCTTTATCCGTGTTGAGGTATTCGTTCAGATTCTTGATTCTGGAAACGACGCTCTTGGGCAGAAGAATCTTGTTGCCGCCGATAAAGCTCACATACACCTTATCCCCTTCGGAGACGAGACGGGAGTTCTTGAAGAAGTTCATCTGAGGCGTGCCGATGAATCCGGCGACGAACAGATTGATGGGATAATCGTAAAGGTTCTGCGGAGTATCCACCTGCTGCACGAAACCGTCCTTCATAACGACGATACGCGTACCCATCGTCATCGCTTCGATCTGGTCGTGCGTGACGTAAATGAACGTCGTGGCAAGTCTCGCATGCAGTTTGGAAATTTCCGTTCTCATGGAAGCACGCAGCTTCGCGTCGAGGTTGGACAGAGGTTCGTCCAGCAGGAATACTTTGGGCTCACGGACGATCGTACGGCCGAGAGCGACACGCTGGCGCTGACCGCCGGACAACGCCTTGGGTTTTCTGGA
>DVMZ01000085.1 GCA_018714725.1 Candidatus Scatosoma pullistercoris | reverse complement strand
TATACCCTGCAACGTATTGCGGTAGACGAAGATAATGCCGAGCGGCCCGAAAAACGCGCTCTGAAAAATGAGATATTTGGAGGCATAGCCGAGCATTTCCTCATAATACAACGCGGCGTCGCCCGTATTTCTGTCGAGGAACAGCGCCGTGAGCGAACGGCCGAAAACGGTGCAGAAAAACAAACCGATTGCCCAGAGGAGCACGCAGTAACACATGCCCGCAAACACGCCGTCCCGGATCCGGCCGTATTCTTTCGCTCCGTAGTTTTGCCCCGCATAGGTCGCAAACGTCACGCCGATGGCGTCAAAGGGGGTGGAAGCGAGGTTGCTGATCTTGCTCGCCGCCGTGTACGCGGTGACCACCCCCGGCAGGGAAGAATCCAGCGTGTTGAGCGAAGTCTGCTGAATGATACTGCCGATCGCGGTGATGGAAAACTGCAACGCCATCGGCAGACCCAGCGCGATGTGTCCCCGCCACAGTCTCCGGTCGATCTTCCAGTCCGCCCGGCCGGGGCGGAGCTCGGGATAGGTCCGGAACATATAGAAAATACCGCCCACCCCCGAGAGGAACTGGCTGAGCACGGTGGCCGCCGCCGCGCCCGTATACCGCATGCGGAACACGACGATGAACAGCAGATCCAGCCCGACGTTGAGACAGGCGGACGCGATCAGGATCACGAGCGGCGCCCGCGTATCCCCGACGGCGCGGAGAGTGGCCGCGGCGATGTTGTAGAGAATGATCGCGCCGATTCCGCCGAAACAGACGAACAGATACCAATAAGCGTAGCCGAAATATTTCTCCGGAGTCTGCATCAGCCGCAGCAACGGCCCGCACAGCGGCATCGCGATCGCCATGAGCAACGCCGCCAGCACCAGGCAGAGTTCGAGAGACACCGCCACGCTCCTGCGCACGCCCGCTTCGTCGCGGGCGCCGAAACGCTGGCTGGTCCGCACCGCGAACCCCGCCGTCAGGCCGGAGGCAAACCCAAGCACGAGGAAGGTGACCGAACCGGTGCTCCCCACGCCCGCCATCGCGTCCGAGGAAACGGTATGCCCCACGATAAACGTATCCGCCATATTGTACAGCTGTTGAAAAATATTGCCGATCAGCACCGGCAGAATAAAAGACAGAATCAGCCTGAACGGACTGCCTTTTGTCAGATTCCTGGTCATAAACACTCCCGAAACGGCGGTCTTCTCCGCCCCCGCTTCTTCTTTCGCGGCAGGTGTTATATAGCAGGTGTATTATATAACTGTCGCGCGGAAATTTCAACCGGGTGCCGACACTTTTTTCAATTTTTTGTTTTTGTGAATTTATACCATAAATATTTTCTTTTTTTCAGCGTTCCTGCCCTTCCCTTCCCGTTTTTCCGGGTCTCCTCCCGCAGGACAAAAAAAGAACGCCCGAAAGCGTTCTTCCGCAACTTCGTTTGCCGCCATGCCGTTCACAGATCGACGGAATAGGGATACAGTTCGGATTTGGAGACCCCGCGGTCCTTCGCCGCGCGTTTGAGCGCTTCTTTCTTGTCCAGACCCTCGCGCATGTAATGGAGAATATGCTCCCGCTCGGACAGGGCGTTGAGGGGATTGCCCGTCTCTTTCGCGCCCTCCACCACCAGCACATATTCCCCGCGCTTTTCGCCGGGCAATCCCTCGGACAGCAGAAATTCCGCGCTCTCTTCATGGATTTTGGTGATTTCCCGGACGGCGGCCGCACGGCGCTCGCCGAACGATTCGTATAAAGAGCGGATATCCCGGTCCACGTCCTGCGGCGCGCTGTGAAAGACCAGCGTCATGTCCAGCGCCGCATATTTTTCGAGGAGCGCGCGCCGTTCGCTCTGTTTTTCCGGCAGAAAACCGAGAAAAGCGAACTTGTCCGCAGGCAGGGCGGACAGTACCAGGGCAGCGACGAACGCGCTCGGCCCGGGGATGAGGGTGTACGGTTCCCCCGCTTCGCGCAAAGCGCGGCAGACGAGGTTGCCGGGGTCGGAGACGACGGGCGTGCCCGCGTCCGAGACCACCGCCACCCGCTTGCCCTCGCGCGAGGCCGAAAGAATTTTTTCCGCCGCTTCCCGCTCGTTGAATTTATGACAGGCAAAGAGCGGCTTTCTGATCTCGTAGGCATTGAGCAGTTTCAGCGTATGCCGCGTATCCTCGCAAAAAACGACGTCCGCCTCTTTCAACGTCTCCAAAGCCCGCAACGTGATGTCTTTCAGATTCCCGATCGGCGTCGCCACAAACGAAACCATTTTTTCGCCTCCTCCTGTCCTTTTTAACTTTCCGTTCTTCTCTTCTTCGGCTCTTTTGCCCGCCTTCGCTCCGTCGCTCCCGCCCTTTCCGGACCTCTTTTTTCCCGCGCAAGCTGTCGCAGGCGGTTCTTCCGATTGTCGGTTATCCGGCCGCCTTTCCGCGAACGGCCGGAGTTCCAAAAACGCGCAGACCGGTCAGTTTTCCCCTTCGTCCCCGAAGACGCGGGCGTAAAGCCCGTCCTGTTCGGGGAGATGAGCGACGTATCCCACCGGAACGGCGCCGCCCGTGGCCCGGATGATTTCTTCCGCGCCGTCGGGGCCGAACGCCCCGCAGAGCTCGATACAGTCCACCCCGTCCGCGCAGAGTTCCCGCGCGATACGCGCCGCCTCCGCGAGGCCGGATACCCCGACGATGCGCGCCGAACCGCCGCCGATCTCCGCCCGGTCCTTTGCCGGGTCATATTCGCCCATAATCAGAAATGCAAATTTCAAAATCGTCCTCCCTCTCTTCCGCCGGCCGCGCCCCTTCCCGGAACGTAGCCGGACAAAGCCGGAACGCAGCCGGGCGGAAGGCTTTTTCAGTTGATCACCGTCGGCAGAATCTCCGTGCCGGGACGGCCGCCCTTCACCCCTTCCGCGAGGAGAAGATAGGGCTTCATCCCTTCCCTGCCTGCCGCAAACGCCACTCTTTTGATCTCGATTCCCGCTTCATGAAAGGTATAGCACACCTCTGCCAGGCGATCGGCGCGGTTGGTGAGCACGATCCGTCCGCCGAAGCGCAGGGCAAACGAGGCCGCCTGCGCGATTTCGCGGAGATTGACCGTGATTTCCTTGCGGCAGATCGCCTTCTGATACTCCTCGCCCGCAAAACCGCCGCGCTCGTACGGGGGATTGCAGAGGATGAGGGAAAATTTTTCGCGGTATTCGGGCGCGAGCTGCTGAATTTTTCCGCACACCGTCCGAAAATTTTCAAAACCGTTCAGGGCGATCGTCTTTTCCGAGAGTCGGGAAAGCGCTTCCTGCATTTCAAACAGCGTAAATCGGAGGCCGCGCACCTTCCGGTGCAGCGCGTAAAAATGAAAAGCGACGATGCCGCTGCCCGCGCAGAAATCCGCCACTTCGTCCCCCGTCTTTGCCCGCGCGAAACGGGACAGCAGCACCGAATCGGACGTAAAGCGATACAGACGGGTATCCTGAACGATTTTCAGCCCGTCGATCTGCATATCTTCCGCCACTTCGTATTCCGAAAGTTCCGTCATGATTCCCTTCCCGCTTTCCGGGGCGCCCGCCCCTTTTTTCCGTTCCGCCGTTTGTCCCCTGTGTCCGGCCGCGCACGGCAAAAACGGCGCGGGCACCGCCCGCGCCGTTTTATCATCCGTTCCAATCGTCCTTTCCGGGCGCGTTGTATTGCGGCTCAGTCCGCAGCTTTGATCGCGCCGGTAGGGCATCCGTCTTCGCAAGCGCCGCAGTCCACGCAAGCGTCCTCGTCCACCACATAGATGCCAGCATCGCCGAGAGCAATGGCTCCCACGGGGCAGGTATCCGCGCAAGCGCCGCAGGCTACGCATTCATCCGTGATTTTGTGTGCCATGGTGATATACCTCCGTTTCATTGATATTCGTATTATATCATATTTTTCCCGATTAGTAAAGAAAATCGCGAAGATTTTTCGTAAAAACCGGAAATTTCCGAAACAGGACAATCGCCCGTCCGTTCTTTCCCGCGCCCGTCAGAGCTCAAAATCCACCGCCACGGACGACTGCGTCTCCGCGTGCATGAATTTTTTGACCACTCCCACATGATAAGGGTCCTTCTGATAGGCTTCCAGCGCGGCGCGGTCTTCCAGCAACACGCCCAGAAACACGTCGTACGAACGCGCGGAGCCGAGAAAATCCGTCCCCGCTTCCAGTTCCTTCACCTCAGGCACTCTGCCGCGCATGGACAACAGAATCTCCTTGGCCTCTTCTTTTTTCGACGCGTCTTTCAGCTTGAAACAAACGATATGCCTGACCATAATCCTCCTCCTTGTGCCGCAAAACTGCCGGCGGCCGGAGGCCGTCGGTCTGCGCGCTTTCTCTCGCCGCCGTCCACGAAGTCTTTACAGGCCCCCGGCGCGCTGTTTCTCAATAAAACGACGTCCAATTCTCCTCGTCATCCGAAGAATCGACGTTGCCGGTCGAGTCGGAAGAATCCGACGAGTCCGACGAATCCGAAGAATCGGAAGAATCCGAAGAATCCGAAGAATCGGAAGAATCGGAAGAATCCGAAGAATCCGTCGAGTCCGAAGAATCGGAAGAATCCGAAGAATCCGACGAGTCCGAAGAATCGGAAGAACCGATCGAGTCGGAAACCGATTGCGACTCATCGCTTCCCTGGGTATCGCTTCCTGCGGATACCGACGACGTATCCGGAGAAGAATTTCCCTTTTCGCCGCCGCAGGCGCCGAATGCCAATACACCGGTCAGCGCAATCGTCAGGCAGAGCGCCGCCGAAATCCTTTTCAAAAATTTTTTCATCTTTCTTTCCTCCATTTTTATAATTTTATTTTTCTGATTTTCCGTCCTGCGTCCGGGAAACAGTGTCCGGGTTCCCGCTCCGTTTCTCCCTTTGAAAGCCGCTTTTCTTAATCTCTCCCGGGAACCGCTTTCCTTGCCCCTGCCCGGGAAAAAGATTTCCTTACCCCTCGTTCAGCCGCGGATTTTTTTGCAGATTTCCGCCGCAAGCGCCGCGCCGCGCACAATCTCCTCTTCGGTGTTGTCCCTGCCGAAGCTCAGTCGCACCGAGCTGCCGGCTTCCTTTTCGCTCAGGCCCATCGCGGTCAGGACATGGCTGGGTTTCAGGGAGGACGCCGCGCAGGCGGACCCGGCGCTGAGCGCCACGCCGTGCAGATCCATATTAAAGAGAAACGCGGCGTTGTCCACGCCCGGGAGGCGCAGGTTGAGGATACCGGGCAGGCTTTCTCCGCCGCCGTTGATCCGCGCTTCCGGAATCTCCGCAAAGAATTCTTTCAGAAACAGCATTTTCAGAGCGCGGATTTTCGCATTGTTTTTATCCAGGTCGCGCAACGTCTTTTCATACGCCGCCGCCAATCCCACGACGGAGGGGACGTTGACGGTGCCGCCGCGCAGTCCGCGTTCCTGCTCCCCGCCCGAAATCAGCCGTTCCATGCCCGTCCCGCGGCGGATATACAGTGCGCCGATCCCTTTCGGACCGTAAAATTTATGTGCGGAAAAGGAGAGAAGATCCGCGCCCCAGTCCTCAACGTCGATCCGGAGGTAGGGGGCCGCCTGCACCGCGTCGGTGAAAAACAGACTGCCGTTTTCATGCGCCAGCCGGGCGCATTCGCGGAAAGGCTGCACGGCGCCCGTCTCGTTGTTCGCCGCCATCACCGCCACCAACCCCACTTCCGGGGTCAGCATCGCCCGGACGGTCTCCGGCTCTGCCCGGCCCTCTTTGTTCACGGGGATCCGGCCGACGGGAATCCCCTCTTTTTCCAGCCGCTCCCCGGCGGAAATCGCGGCATGATGCTCCACGGCCGAAATCAGCACTTTCGGCTTTCCCTTTTTTCTCTGCGCCCGGGCGGCGCCGAGAATCGCCCAGTTGTCGCTTTCCGTTCCGCCGGAAGTAAAATACACTTCCTCCGGCCGCGCCCCGATCAGCGAAGCAATCAGATCGCGCGATTCGTCCACCGCGCGCATGCCCTCCCGGCCGAACGAGTGCAGGGAATCGGCGTTCCCGAACACGTCCGTAAAATAGGGGCGCATTTTTTCAAACACTTCTCTGTCCAACGGCGTCGTCGCCGCATGATCGAAATAAATCCGCGTCCCCGTTTCCATACCTGTTCCTGCTCCCGCTTCCGGCGCTCCGCGCGCCGCGCCTGAATTTTGCGGCGTTTCCGTATAAATGACGCCGACCTTACGCAATCCGCCGCCTTTTCTCCCATTATACCCCCTCAGCCGCAAATTTGTCAACAATCTTTTGACAAAACAGCCGAAAATCTTTTTCTGCCGCCCATACGGTCCGTTCTCCCCGCCGCCCCTTCCCCCTCCGCCTCGCCCCCTTACGAAGTTTTCCTTCCTTTTTCCCTCGCCGCAAATTTCCCCGGCCTGTGCAATTTTATGCGCGCCGCCCTTTTGATTGCCCTGCACGTTTTTTTGTTCATCGCATACCTGCCTGCCAAATTTTTTCTTTTTTCAATTTTTTCGGAAGAAATTTTCAAAACCCCCTTGAAAAATTACGCGGGATATATTATAATGGTGACAGATGCGGCCGGAACCGTAGAAGCCGTTTTCGAGAAAAAACTTCATCCAAAGGGGGGGGACTGTTCTTATGAGTATCACGGGAGAAAATATCCGCAACATTGCGGTCATCGGGCACAGCGGGGAAGGCAAGACCACGCTGTGCGAAGCCATGCTGTTCAACGGCGGCGCCACCGACCGTCAGGGCAAAGTGGCGGACGGCACCACCGTGACCGATTTCGACGAATTTGAAAAAGCCAAAAAGATGTCCATGTACACCGCTTGTGCCTATCTGATGTGGAAAGGCGTAAAAATCAACCTGCTGGATCTTCCCGGCTTCTACGATTTTGAAGGGGAGCGCCACGAGGGATTGCGCGCGGCGAGCGGAGCGCTGCTCGTCATCGGCGCCAACGGCGTGCTTCCCATCGGCGCGGAGAGCGTCGTGGACTACTGTCTGCGCCTGGGCAAACCGCTCATCATCTTCATCAACGGCATGGATAAGGAAAACGCGGATTACTGGGGCACCGTCCGGGCGCTGAAAGAGAAATACGCAGGCAAACTCGCCCCCATTCAGATTCCCATCATGGAAAACGGGAAAATGCAGGGCTGCATCAACGCGTTGCAGGAAAAGGCCTATCGTTTCACCGCGACGGGCGCAGAGGAAATCCCCATTCCCGACGACCTGAAAGCGCAGGTGGAGGAAATGCAGTACAGCCTGATGGAGACGGCCGCGGAAAACGACGAAGTGCTGCTCGACAAGTACTTTGAATCCGGCCACCTGACGCGCGAAGAGACCATCCACGGCATCCGGCTGGGCATCGCGTCCGTCAATACCATTCCCGTCATGGCGGGCTCCGCGCTCCAGAACCGCGGCGTCATCAACCTGCTCAACGAAATCGTGACCTACATGCCGCAGGCGGACGAAAGGGTGAACACCCTCGCCACCGATCTCGCGGCCGATAAAGTCGTCAACATCCTGCCCGAAGCGGACAAACCGCTCGCCGCGCAGGTGTTCAAGACGGTGATCGACCCCTATTCGGGCAAACTCAGCTACCTCAAAGTGTTCCGCGGCACCCTGAAAAGCGGTTCCACCGTGTGGAACGCGAACGCGGAAAAGGAAGAGCGCATCGGTCAGATTTATCTGCTCCGCGGGAAGAAGACCGAACCGGTCAACGAGCTTTCGGCCGGCGATATCGGCGCCGTCAACAAACTCGGCGTCACCGCGACCTGCGACACCCTCTGCGACCCCGCCGCCAAAGTCCGCTTCGACGCCATCCGCTTCCCCAAACCCACCCTCTTCATGGCCGTTTCTTCCGAAAAGAAGGGCGAAGAGGACAAAGTGTTTGCGGGGCTGAGCAAACTCGCGGAAGAGGATTACACTTTCTCCGTCGAAAAGAACGCGGAGACAAGCGAAATTCTCATCGGCGGCCAGGGCGACACGCAACTGGAAATTCTCGCCAAAAAAGTCAAAGCCCGCTACGGCGTGGACGTCAGACTTACCGAGCCGAAAATCGCCTACCGCGAAACCATCCGCTCCACTTCCACCGCCGAAGGCAAATATAAGAAACAGACGGGCGGCCACGGCCAATACGGTCACTGCAAAATCCGCTTCGAGCCCTGCGAAGAACCCTTCGTGTTTGAAGAAGAAGTGGTCGGCGGCGCCGTCCCCAAACAGTATTTCCCCGCGGTCGAAAAGGGCTTGCGCGAAAGCCTGTCCTCCGGCCCCATCGCGGGCTATCCCGTCACCGGCGTCAAAGCCGTGCTCTACGACGGCAGTTATCACGAAGTGGACAGCTCGGAAATGGCGTTCAAAGCCGCGGCCGCGCTCGCGTTCAAAGAGGGGCTCAAAAACGCCTCTCCCGTGCTGCTCGAACCCGTGTATAAGCTGAAAATTGCCGTTCCGGGCGATTACCTCGGCGACGTCATGGGCGACATCAACAAGCGCCGCGGCCGGATTATGGGAACCGCCACGGAAGGCGAACTGACCATCGTCGCCGCCGAAGTCCCGCAGGCGGAAATCAAGACGTACACCACCGAACTCCGCTCCCTCACCCGCGGCAGCGGCAAGTTCGTCGCGGAATTCCTCGACTACGAAGAAGTTCCGCCCATGCTGGCGGAAAAAGTCGCCGCTCAGTCCCCCAATAAAAAGGACTGAAAGAGCGCTCCCTCCCGGGCCGGAAAAGTTTCCATATCCGTTCCGAAAGGGGCCGGAGCCGATCCGGAACCCGTTGCAAACGGACCGGAAAAGCCGAAAGGCGACGACGGCATAAAACAGATTGCAATCCGCGGTTGTTAAAGCCTTTGCGGGCCGCGGTGCGCGGACGGGGTTTCCCGGATCCCCCTTCCGGGAACCCCCGTTTTTCTTGCCGTTTTTCTTGCCGTTTTTCTTGCCCTTTTCCGCCCGGCGGGCGCAAAAACCGACCGTCCCGGACCATTCCTCGCCCTGCCGCCCTGCTTAACTTCTTTTTTCGGCCCGTTTTCGCCCTTTCAGACCTTCTTTCCGGCTTTTCCGAGGCGCAAAGTTTTTTCGGAAACAGGCGTTTCCTTTTGCCCGCTTCGTCTCCCCGTCCCCGCGTTTTGCAAATTTTCCGTTTGCGCATTCCGCCAACCGTTCGGGGGCAGACTTTCCGCGGCTTTGCCCGCATTCTTTTCAATCCGATGGTTTACGATTTGTACAAAAAAATCTATGAAAAACAGGCGGCGTTTTACCGCGCGCACCCCGCCGCAAAAAAAGCGCTGGAAATCGGCAATCACGCCCTGACGGCGGCGGTTTTTGTCGCATACGCGCTGCTCTGCCTGCTGCGCCTGCTCCGCAATCCGGAAGGCGCCGACGCCCTGCGGATTCTGGCCGTTCCTCTGCTCTGCTTGATCTGCGTCACCCTGCTCCGGAAACTCATCAACCGCCGTCGCCCTTATGAACGGGAGGATATTCAGCCTATCCTCGACAAGAAAAAACAGGGGCAGTCCTTCCCCAGCCGCCACGTCGCTTCGGCGTTCGTCATCGGCGTCGTCCTGCTCCGTTATTGTCTTTTCGGCGGCATTCTCGTGCTGATCGCCGGTGCTCTTCTCGGCTGGCTCCGCTTTTCCGCAGGCCTGCACTACCCTTCCGACCTCTTCGCCGGCGCCGTTTTCGGGACCCTGTTCGGCCTGCTTGCCTTTCTGTAAGTTTCCGGTTTCCCCGGCTTCGGCGTATTCCTCTGCGGCACCTGTTTTTTCGGACAATCCCGCCCCCTCGGGGGCATTTTCTTTTGCCCGACGAGTTTTTCCATCGCTTATAAAGAGGCCCCTTCCCGCCTTTGGCGGGAAGGGGCCTCCTTTATACGATTGCATTTGCTTTTCCGAACCGCGTTTCCCTCTTCTTATATTATACGGTCTACAGCCGTCCCTACGCCGCGCCCCGCAGACCGGCCGCGGCGATAAAGCCCGGCCGACCGCTCTCCCGCCGCCCTCTTTCCTTTTCCTCAACGAGCAACTTCAAAACAGCGCCCCTTTCCCCACACACTCTCTTAACACTTCGGGCTTTTTTCGGGCGCCTCAGACTCACTGTTCGACGAGAAACCCGCGCTCTTTCAGAGCAAAACCGATCCGGTCGAGCGTCTCTTCATCGGGCGCAACGACGGTGTGGTAATGATATCCCTCCGTCACCAGCATCAACGGGCGGCTGGCGCCCCCGAGACTGCGCACGAACTCCGCCGCATGCACGCGCGTTTCGATGTTGAGTTCCGCTTCGATATGCCCGTAAACCCGATGATTGACGAACACGTTTTTCACCACGCCGCCCAGCGACACGATGAGTTCCAGCTCCTCGCCGACTTCCGCTTCCGTATGCCGCACCTTGAAAATCCGCGCCGCCTGCCGCCTCGAAGCGAGGATATATCCCCGGTTTGTCGAGACGATCGGAACGCCCGCCGCCCGCAACAGCGCGATGTCCTGCACGATGACCTGCCGGGACACCCCGAACCGATCGCCGAGCGCCCCGGCGCTCTGCGGTTCGTTGCCCGCCCCCAGCGCGGACAAAATTCTGTCCCGTCTCTTTTCCCGTTCCATTTTGCCGATCTGATCTTCCATGATTTTCCTCCTTTCCGGCCCCTTGTTTTGTCTGATTAAGTTCTCCGCCGAAAGCCCTTTCCGCGTTTTCTCCGCGCAAAAAACTTTTGTCCTGTTGCCTTTCGCTCTGTTGCCCTTTCGCCGTTTTTTCTCTTTTTTGCTTTCCGCAAAGCCGCGCATAACCCGAGCCGCCATGCAGGTCAGCGCAACCCTGCCCCGACCTTTGCGTTTTCAGTCCACAGGATGCAGGTTTTTCATCGATACGTCGAGAATGGGCGCCGAGTGCGTCAGCGCGCCGCTCGAAATATAATCGACGCCGAGCTTTGTCAGCCGGGCGATGTTCTCTTTCGTGACGTTGCCGGAGCATTCCGTCTCCGCCCTGCCCCTGGTCAGCCGGACCGCTTCCGCCATATCTTCGGGGGGCATATTGTCCAGCATGACGATATCCGCGCCCGCGTCCAGCGCTTCTTTCAGCTGATCGAGTGTTTCCACTTCGATTTCGATTTTCCGGACAAAGGGCGCATAGGCCTTGGCCGCCTTCACCGCCGCCGCCACGCCGCCCGCCGCGCCGATGTGATTGTCTTTGAGCAACACGCCGTCGGACAGGTTGTAGCGATGATTGTTCCCGCCGCCCACGCGCACGGAATACTTCTCAAACACCCGCATATTCGGGGTGGTCTTTCTCGTATCCAGCAATTTCGTCTTTGTCCCTTCCAGCAGTTTCGCCATCGCCCGCGTATACGTCGCAATCCCGCTCATGCGTTGCAGATAATTGAGCGCCACCCGCTCGCCCGAAAGGAGCACCCGGATATCCCCCGTCACTTCGGCGAGCAGCTCTCCCTTTTTCACTTCGTCACCGTCGCGCACAAAAAACTTCGTCTCCGTCGCCGGATCCAGCAATTCAAACGTGCGCGCAAACACGTCCAGCCCGCAGATCACGCCGTCCTGCTTGCACAGAAGCTGCACCTTCCCCTTGCGATACTCCGGCATCACGGCGTTGGTGGAAACGTCCTCGCTCGTGATGTCCTCCCGAAGCGCCATTTCGATCAGCCTGTCCGCCTGCAATTTTTTCGTAATCGGATTCATACTCTCTTTTTCTCCTTATTCGTCTTATTTGTCTTATTTTCACCGTCTTGCGGCAATCATTCCGCCGCCGGGTTCCGTTCTTCCGCCGCCCGTTGCCCGGCCGGCCCGGGCTGCATACCCGCCTCTTTCTGCCCGTTTCCGCCGGCTTCCGCTTGCTTTTCGCGCGCCGCTTTCGAGCGCTTCATCTCTTCTTTCACCAAATTCCCGTATTCTTCCGCGAGGGCGCGCTCGTCCCGGTAATCGCGTTCGTCAAATCCCTGCATGGCCCGTTTTTGCGCATTTTCGCCGAGCGGCTGGTAGGTGTTCGCAATCCGGAGCGCGGCGCGCTTGGCAAAAATAAGGCTTTCGAGCAGAGAATTGGAAGCGAGCCGGTTTTTCCCGTGCACGCCGTTGCAGCACGTCTCGCCGACGGCATACAGCCGGGGCATGCCGGTTCTTCCGTCCACGTCGCTCTTCACGCCGCCCATGAAATAGTGTTGCGCCGGCACGACGGGAACGGGCACGGAAAACACGTCATACCCTTCCTGCGCACAGCGGCGGACGATGGAGGGAAAATGTTCGCGCACTTTTTCAGGGGGAATGGTGCGCAGGTCGAGAAAGACATGATCGCTTCCCTCCTTTTCCATTTCGGCATAAATCGCCGCCGAAACGACGTCGCGGGGTTTGAGTTCGTCCGTAAACCGCTTCCCGGCTCCGTTCAGGAGCACCGCCCCCTCGCCGCGAACCGACTCGGAGACGAGAAACCTGCGCCCCCGCTTTTTCGTGTACAGCGTCGTGGGGTGAATCTGGACATAATCGACGTCTTTTACCTGCACCCCGTGTTTGAGACAGATCGCCACGCCGTCCCCCGTAAGGCCGCGGTAGTTGGTGGAAAACCGGAACAGTCCGCCCACGCCCCCGGTCGCCAGAATGACATAATCGGCCGCCGTCGCCTTCACTTCGCCCGTCTTTTCGTCGCGGAGCACCGCGCCTTCGCACTCCTCTCCGTCGGTGAGAATGTCGATCAGCGAAGTATACGGGCAAATGTGCACGTTGGACAGCCGGCGCACCTGCGCATACAGCCGGGAAGCGATTTCCCGCCCCGTCCGGTCGTCGTGATACAGAATCCGGAGCACCGAATGCCCGCCCTCGCGGGTATATAAAAGCTCGCCTTCTTTATCCCGCGAAAACCGCACGCCCGCGCACATCAGGTCGGCAATCGTCTCCCTCGACCCGCGAAGCATATACTCCACGGTCAAAGGGTCGTTTTCATAATGTCCCGCGCGCATGGTATCCTCGAAATAAGCGTCGTGGTCCCCGTCCCAGCGCAAGACGCAGATGCCGCCCTGCGCCAGATAGGAATCCGCGCTCTTCGGCCCTTCCTTGCATACCAGCAATATCCGCTTGTTCCGCGGCAAAAATAAAGCGGCGTTCAGCCCTGCGGCTCCGGCTCCCGCTATGATGACGTCGTATCGATCGCAAATTTCCATATTCTGCCTCTGTCGTATCATTGCACCCAGTATACTCTTTCTCTTGACATCTGTCAAGACATTTGTAAAGTTTTATGTTTTTTTATCGGTTTTGTTCGTTTTTTATCGGTTTTTCCCGATCGCTTTCTCCTTCCCCGCCTTTCCCCGCCTTTCCCCGCCTTTCCCCGCCTTTCCTCTCTATTCCCCCTCGTTCCTTCTCCGTTTTCCCCTC
>DVMZ01000084.1 GCA_018714725.1 Candidatus Scatosoma pullistercoris | reverse complement strand
AGGCGAGTTCGTCCTTCTTCTCCTCCCGCATCTCCGCGATCTTCCGCATCAGCTGGGCTTTGTTCACCTGATAGGGAAGTTCGGTAATGATGAGATTGGTCTTGCCGCTCTCCGTCTCCTCCGCGGTGATTTTCGCGCGCAGAGTGATTTTGCCGCGGCCCGTTTTATAGGCCTGGATAAGTTCGTTGGCGATGATGATTCCGCCCGTCGGAAAATCGGGCGACGGGATATATTTCATCATTTCGCTCAGGGAAATGGCGGGATTGTCGATATACGCCACGACGCCGTTGATCACCTCTTCGAGGTTATGGGTCGGGATGTTGGTGGCAAGCCCCACCGCAATGCCCGAGGCGCCGTTGACGAGCAGGTTGGGAAAACGGCCGGGCAGAATATCCGGCTCCTTCAGACTGTCGTCGAAATTGAGAGAAAAAGGAACGGTTTCCTTGTCGATATCCCTCAGGAGTTCGAGAGCCAGCGGTTCCAGCCGGGCTTCCGTGTAACGCATGGCCGCCGCGGGATCTCCGTCCACGCTGCCGAAATTGCCGTGGCCGTTGACGAGCGTCTTGCCCATATTGAAATCCTGCGCCATGCGGACCATTGCGTCATACACCGAACTGTCGCCGTGCGGGTGATATTTACCCATGCAGTCGCCGACGATACGGGCGCTCTTTTTATGCGGTTTGTCGGGCGTCAGGCCCATTTCGTTCATCGTGTACAGAATGCGCCGCTGTACGGGTTTGAGGCCGTCCTCCACGCGGGGAAGCGCCCGGTCCAGAATGACGAATTCCGCATACGGGAGCATGGAGGAATGCAGGACGGTTTCCAACGGCTCGACGTAGGTCTGGCCTGTTTTTTCGACCTTTTCCGGCTCTTTCTTACTCCTGGCCATTGGTTGCCTCCTTCTTTTCTATCTTGTCCATGAAGGTGTCTCTCTTGTTGAAATTGGCGTACTTTGCGAGAAATTCCTTGCGCCCTTCCACTTTGTCGCCCATCAGCGTCGTGATCATCCGCTCCGCCTTCGCCGCGTCTTCGACGGTCACCTGCGTGAGGTTGCGGGTGGCGGGATTCATCGTCGTCTCCCAAAGCTGTTCCGCACTCATTTCACCCAGCCCTTTATAGCGCTGAAGCTGATACCCTTTGCCGATTTTTGCGATCTTCTCCGAAAGCTCTTTATCGTCGTAGGCGTATTCCACCTTGTCCCCTTTATAGACTTTATAGAGGGGCGGCATGCCGATATAGACATGTCCCGCATTGACGAGCGGACGCATATACCGGAAGAAGAAGGTGAGCAGAATACAGCGGATGTGCATTCCGTCCTGGTCTGCATCGGAGAGAATGATGACTTTATGGTAGTTGATCTTGTCCAGTTTGAAATCGGGATCCAGTCCCGCGCCGATCGCGCTGATGATCGTGCGGATTTCCTCGTTGGCGAGAATCTGATCCAGCCGTTTCTTCTCTACGTTCAGCGGTTTTCCGCGCAGGGGCAGAATGGACTGGAACTGCCGGATGCGCGCCTGCTTCGCCGTGCCGCCCGCGGAATCACCCTCGACGATGAACATTTCGTTGAGTTCCGCTTTCCGGCCCGAGCAGGCCGCCAGTTTCCCGATAAGCGTCAGTCCGTCGATGCTGTTTTTCGCGCGCGCGTTTTCCTTGGCCTGTTTTGCCGCCAGACGCACTTTTGCCGCGCCCTGCGCTTTTTTGATGATCTCGTCAAACGTCTTGCGGAATCCGCGTGCGCTCATCAGAGAATTCAGGCCTTCAATGACCGTCGATTCCACGGGCACGCGGG
Source organism: Candidatus Scatosoma pullistercoris (assembly GCA_018714725.1). GTDB lineage: Bacteria > Bacillota > Clostridia > Christensenellales > Borkfalkiaceae > Scatosoma > Scatosoma pullistercoris. The sequence goes on along the minus strand of DVMZ01000084.1, from coordinate 4,074 downwards.
CTTCCGTATTGCCGAGTTTTGTCTTGGTCTGGCCCTCGAACTGCACGTTCTGCATCTTGATCGACAGAACCGCCGTCAGACCTTCCCGGAAATCGTCGCCCTGGAAATTCTGATCCTTGTCTTTGAGGAATCCGTTGTTGCGGGCATAATCGTTCAGCGCCTTGACCAGTCCGGAACGGAATCCCGCTTCGTGATACCCGCCTTCCGGCGTGGGAATGTTGTTGACGAACGAAAAGAGGCTTTCCGTGAAATCCGTCGTATGCTGAATGGCAAATTCGACCGCGATATTGTTTTTTGTCGCCTGATAGTATATGGGCACCGAATACAGCGTCTTTTTCCCCTCGTTCAGGTTTTTGACAAAATCACTGATTCCGCCGTTATATTTATAGACGACGCGATACGGCTCTTTCTCGAGCGCCGCAAGATCCACTTCGTCAAACATCGACAGCGCTTCGGCAGATCCGCTTTCCGTTTCGCCGGAAGCCCCGCTGTCCTCTTTTTCGGAATCCTCTTCCTCATCTTCCCGGCTGAGATTGCTCTCACGGCGCTTGGCGTCCGCCATGGAAATGCGTTCGTCGATCAGCGTGATTTCCAGGCCCCGGTTGAGAAAAGCGAGTTCGTTAAGGCGCTCCTCCACCGTTTCCAGGTCGAACTCCGTTTCCGAAAATACATTGGGATCGGGTTTGAAATGCACGAACGAGCCCTTGCGTTTCGTGGCCTCTCCCGTATCTTCCAGCGGTCCGTCCGGAACGCCCGATTCATACTTTCCCTTACGCTTATTATAAAAGGAGCGGAAACTCATGCGGTAGATGTGTTTGCGGTAAACCTCCACGCGCAGCCACTCCGAAAGCGCGTTGGTGACGGAGGCGCCCACGCCGTGCAGACCGCCCGAATATGCATAGTTGCCCTGGCCGAATTTGCCGCCCGCATGCAGTTTTGTAAAGACCACCTGCACGCCGGAAATCTTTTCTTTGGGATGAATGTCCGTCGGAATGCCGCGGCCGTTGTCTTCGACAGAGGCACTGCCGTCCTTGTAGAGCTTGACCGTGATTTTATCCGCAAAGCCGTTCGCCGCTTCATCGATGGCGTTGTCCACGATCTCCCAAAGGATATGGTGAAGCCCTTTGATGCCCGTGGACCCGATGTACATACCGGGACGCATGCGCACCGCATCAAGACCTTCGAGGACTTCGAGGTTTTTCGCGCTGTATCCCTGCGCTGTCTCCTGATTTGTCTGTTTCGTGTTATCCGTTGCCATTTTTCCTCAAACCGTATCTTATTTCTTTCCGCCGACGCTTACGGCGGTTGCGTAAAAGTTAATTCTTACTTATTATAACACGTTTTTCCGCAATTTTCAAATATTTTTCCCGAAAACCGGTCCCGAAATTTCAATCAATTTGCAAAATTTCCAGAATTTCCTGGTAACAGTCCGCTTCATAATCGGGAAATGCCTTCCCGTCCGTCGATTTATCGTGCGGATTAAACCAGATGCAATCGATTCCCGCCTCGTTCGCCGCCTTGATGTCCGCCGTCAGGCTGTCGCCGATCCAGACCGTCCGCGCACGGTCAAAGCCGGGAATGTGCGCAATCACATAATCGTTGTACGCTTTCCCCGGTTTGTCGCAGCCGATCGTCTCGGAAATAAAAACGGCTTCGGCATACGTTTCCAGCTTTGCGATTCTGAATCGCGATTTCTGAATTTTTTCGCTGCCGTTGGTGACGATGTAAATCCTGCCGGCCTTGCGGAGCGCGGAAAGAAATTCTTCCGCGCCCGGAAGATACAGCGGGTGTTTTGCGAGATAGGACAGATATTTTTCGTTGAATTCCTCTCCCGGCACGTCGTCGACGCCCAGGCGGTCGAGATAAGCGGGAAAACGCTCCGCAACCAGCCGTTCGCGCGTGAGTTCCTTCCGCTCCAACTTCTGCCAGAGCATGTCGTTGAAGGCAAAAAATTCGGTTCCGTATTCTTCCGACCACTCCTTTTTGAAGGCTTTGAACGCGGCTTTCAGCGCGGCGAGCGAAGAGCCGTGAAAATCCAGAACGGTGTCGTCCGCGTCCACCAGAAACGTATTGTATTTTTTCATAGTTTACCTCTTTCCTGCGCCGGCAGCCGCCGATCGCACTTTCTCCGTTTTCTCTGTTTTATCCGTTCTCTCCGCCTTATCCGCGACAATCGCCAGTTCTTTCAGCGCGCGGGTACAGGCGATATATTTTTCATTGGCCGACATGTGATCGGGAATCACCGCCACGGAAGTGAATTCCAGGCCCTTGCTTTCGTAGACGGTCATGAAATTGACTTTCGTACGGGAAACCTTTCCCTTGTCGGAAAGAACGCTGTATGCCTTACGGACATATTTTTCTTTATCCTGTTCCGAACAGATCACCGCTTTCAGGCCCTTTTTATCCTGGAAAAATCCTCCGATTCCGCGCACGGGAACCGTCCCGACTTCCGGGCCGTCAAAACCGATCGGCTGCATATCCACTTCCAGCGTCGAAGAGACAAACCCGACGATCTGATTGGTGTTCCGATAGTTCTGATTGAGCGTGAAAATTTCAAAATCCGGGAACACCGCATGCCAGTCGCCGACGCCCCGCCAGGGGGTGACGTTCTGTTCCAGATCGCCGAACACGTCAAAGGAAGCGTTGACGTTGATTTTCCGGAGCAGGTCGTATTCGCCGGGAGAAATATCCTGCGCTTCGTCCACGAACACAAAGGAATAGCGCGGCGTAAGTTCCCGCCCCAACAGCGCGCAGATCGTGCACAGCGCATAGGCGTCCGACGGGTACATCGCGCCTTTTTTCAGCCCGTAGCGAAGTTTTTGTTTGCGGACGGTCTCCCGGTAGAAAAAGCGCACCACGTCCACAAAATCCTCTCCGCCGCCGAGCGCGGAAAAATTCTTCTCCCCGCGGAAATAGCCGTAAAATTCCGCGAAGGCAACCCCCTCTTCGCCGATCGAACGCACTTTTTCGGAAATTTTTACAATCTCCGCAATGAGCTGTTCTCTCCGCTCGATCCGGTCGGCATAGATATACACTTCCGTCTGCCCCAGCTTCTGACGATAGCGCTTCAGGTCGACAATCTCTTTTTCCAGGGAAGTTTTCAACCCGTCCAAAGTCTCCAGAGCGTCTCCGACAATCCGCTCTCCGTGCCGGGAGACAAACGACGCGCTCCGGTAAAAACTCATGAGCTGACGGTAAAAATAGCTCTGATTTTTCGCCTGTTCGCTTTTCAGGGTACCCGCGAAAAAATCCTCAATGTCGAGGATACAGTTCATGAACTCCCGGAAGGGCTTGGTATAATACAAGCCCCCTTCCTTCTTCTCCTTGATTTCGCCGAGAACGGCGCGTCGGATGCGGAGGGAAGAATTTTTCACCGCTTCATAGGCGGAAAGCTGATTTTTACAGGCCGACAGAATACGTTCGACAAATTCGCGGCATTCTTCCCCCGTGAACAGGCCGTACAGGCTGTCATACACCTTGTCGAGCTTTTTTTTGAGATCGGAGACAAACCGCGGGGAATACACATAGGCGAGATATTCCTCCGTCTCTTTGAGATCGCGGGAAATCCGGCCGGTAAGATCGATTTTTTCGTTTTTGAGGACTTGCAGAAAATATTCGGACAGCGTCACCGTCTTGACCCGTTCGAGTTCGAGAACGGCAGAGAGTTCGTCGATGAAATCGTTGAACGTGTCGCTGGGGGTCAGCACCAGCACGTCCCGCGGACGGATTTCCTCGTTGTTGTACATGAGGTAGCTGAGCCGATGCAGCATCACCATCGTCTTACCGCTGCCCGCGCAGCCCTGCAGGACAAAATTTTTGCGTTCCGGACAGGTGATGATCTCGTATTGCTTTTCCTGAATGGTTTCAATGATGTCCCGGACGGAAGGCTCCTCTTTCCGGTTTCGTATAATTTCTCTCAGATAGGGATCGAAGAGAATTTCCTCGTCACGGCCGCCGATCTCCTCGCCGGTCAGATAGTCCCTTACGGACAGAAACTCGTTTTTGAAATCGAGCACCCGCCCTTCTTTCGTCCTGAGCGCACGGCGGAGAACGGTTTTATAGTCATACTGATTG
>DVMZ01000083.1 GCA_018714725.1 Candidatus Scatosoma pullistercoris | reverse complement strand
CCTTTCTCCCCCCTTCGCCCCTCTTTTCTCCTTATTTATCCCCCTTTTCTCTCTAAGCTGCCTTCCGTTCCGTCCGGAATCGGAATTTCCTCGCCTGCCCTTCCTTCCGGCTCGGCGGAAACTGCTCCGGGCGTACTTTTTTCTTGACTTTTCCGCCGGCTGCATGTTACAATAAACCCGATCTGATCGGGAAGGAACGCCGGCCCCGGAAAGGAGGAAACTTTTTGAACGCGCTCAGAATTATTTTCACCGTCATCTCCGCGATCTTCGTCGCGTCGGTCATTCCCGTCGGCGCGATGTATTCCTGGCTTGCCGCGGGCGTCTGCGCCGTCGGGGCGTTTCTGTTCTTCGGGCTCATGCTCCTGTGCAAGCAGAAACAGGAAGAAACTGAAGCCGCTCGACAAAATAAGGAATCGGACGAAACTTCCTGCGGCGGATCGGATTTTGATTCTGCCGGCTTTTCCGGCTCTTCCGGCGCGCCCGGCTCCGCTTCTTCCGCTCCCGCGGCAAAAAACGGCGCCCCGGAAATCCCTTCCTCAAAGGATGCAGGCGCCCGAACCGAAGGCCGTCCCGACGACCGGAAAGACTGAGAACGGGCTGTTGTTCCCGGATTCCCGAACCGGACAACTGTACCCGGACTGCTGTTCTCAGGTAACTGTATCATACCGCTGCGCCCGGACGGCGCGGCCTCTTTTGCCGGAAGCGTTCCGTCCCCGAAGCGAGCCGAGCGCAACCCATCCGGCCGGATGCCCCCTGTTTTCCTCTCGCGTACGCGCGCAGGCGCGGGTATGCGCACGCAGGCGCCCGCACATAAAAAGAAAAGGATTTCATATACTGTCTATCGGGGGAAAACCGGGCAATCCGCACAAAAAAATGACAGCCGCGGCCGATTTGTCACAAAAAACAAAATCCCCCTTTTCTTTTTCGTAAAACTGTGCTATAATAGAATCAAGAAATCTTTGAGGGAGGTTTTCCTATGACTTTTGACAGGTGGTTCAACAAACAATCGACGCTTCTGAAAGCGGTTCTCCTGCTGATTCCGGTCGTGGGCTGGATCGTGGAATGTCTCGTCCGTCTGTCCGTCGCGCTCCGGACCAAGAGCGTGGTGCACATCGTCGTATTCCTGCTCTTCCTGCTCGTGGGCTGGGGATGGGTGCTGTGCGTCATCGACTTTGTCTACCTGCTGATCACCGGACATCTCATCCTTGCAAAATGACCTTTGGCTCCGCCGAAAAGCGGAGCTTTTTTTATTGCGTTTTATTGCGCGACGGCCGTCGGAAGTCCGGTCGGCCGGCATGCGCACGCCGGCGCGTTTTCTTTTTCTGTTCGGGCGCTTTCGCTCCGCAACTTCTCCCCTGCCCCCTGCTTCCGGTTTTTCCGCGGAATTTTTCCCGCGTTTCTTCTTTGCCTTGCCCCCTTCCTTCCGCATATTTTTCCCCGTCCTTTTCTGCCCCTTAACGCCCTGCATCTGATTTTCCTCTCTTTTCCCGCTTTTTCCGAAAAAAGCGAAAAACCGCGACCCGGAAAAATTCCGGGCCGCGGCGCTGATTGTAAAACCATAAACCGCCGGGCAACTCAGTCGCCGAAGCCTTCGAGGAAATCGAGCATCTGTTCAAAGCGGCAGAGATCTTCCGCCGAGTAGTAATCTATGTAAATGCGGCCCTTCTTATCGTTGCCGATCAGGGAAACCTTGGTGCGGAACACCGCTCGCATCCGTTCGACAAAGGCTTTGAGTTCTTCGCTCTTGGCGGCCGCGGCCGCCGCTTTTTCCGCGCGAAGCACTTCGGGCGGCGTCAGAAACGCGCGCACCGCCCGCTCGGTCTCGCGCACGGAATAGCCGCGGCGAATGGTCTCTTCCGCAAACGCATACTGTTTTTCGGCCGGAACGGGCACCAGTGCCCGGGCATGTCCCGCCGACAGTCTGCCGCTCTCCACCAGCCCGACCACTTCGGGCACCAGGGTCAGCAGGCGCAGGGTGTTGGCGACGGCGGGGCGGGATTTTCCCACCCGCGAAGCGATATCGTCCTGTGTCCAGCCGAAATCGGTCATCAGCCTTTTCATGAGATAGGCCGATTCCATCGCGCCGCCGCGGTCGGAACGCAGGCGTTCGACGAGAGAAAAAATTTCCGCCTCGCGTTCGGTAAAACGGTAAATGCGGGCGGGAATCTCGGAAAATCCCGCTTTTTGCGCGGCAAAGAAATCCCCGCCGCCCGCCAGAAGCCGATACCGCCCCTCCGGCAGCCGGCACACGGGCAAAGCGGGCATTCCGTTGACGAGGAAATAAGCGGCGCGCTCGCGCACCGCGCTCCCGTCCGGGTCTTCCGGCGCCAATGCGGGCGGACAGTCCACCAGTTCCCGGAGAATATTTTTCTGTTCGCTCTCGCCGTCCGGCAGAGAAAATCTCGCTTTTTTCATGACGCCACCTCTTCACAGGCCCAACCGACCGTCCCGACTGCCCCGACTGCCCCGACGAACGGGACGCCCCTCCGCGTCCTCCTCGCGGCCGGCCGATTCCCGGCGCGGTCTGTCCGCCCTCTTCGGAACAAATCCGGAACGCTCCCCGGCTCCGGCTTCCGTCCCCGTCCTTTATTTTTATTGTAAACCTTTCGTCTGGATTTTTCCGCTGCAATTTTGCCGTTTTTTGACTTTCTTTATCCTTTTTCGTCCTTTTATCCCCTTGACGGCGCAGGCAAAAGGAAAAAGGGACAAACGCGGGGGAGCCGACACCGGCTCCCCCCTTTCTTTCACATGGTTCAGACGCCCGATCCCGGAAAATATTCCGGAAATCGTCCCGCCCGTCCGTTTTCCGGCGCGGCCCGTGCCCGGAACGCCGCCAAGCGACGCACACACGGCTATCCGGGACCTTTACGCCTGACCGGGCTGAGGCGCGGCGCCGGAGAATCTCTCGAACGGGTTCGCGGCGCGCTTATCGCCCTCGCGGTCCATAAATTCGATAACCTCCGTATAGGAAGCGCCCTTCATCAGCATTTCCACTTCTTCGGTGAAAATGGTCTCCTTTTCCACGAGCACGCGGGACATATTGTCGAGAATGCTCCGGTTTTCGGTGAGCAGGCGCAGCGCGCGTTCGTGCTGTTCGGCGATCAGCCGGCGGATTTCGTCGTCGATGACCGAAGCGGTCTTCTGCGAATAGCCGTTGCGGTTGCCGCCGCCGTATTCGTATTCCATGCCCATGAACACGGGCTGATTGTTCTCATAGGCGACCAGGCCGAGTTTTTCGCTCATACCGTACTGAGTCACCATTCTGCGCGCGGTGGCGGACACCGACTGCAAATCCGCACTGGCGCCCTGCGTGACGTCTTTGACGACGATTTCCTCGGCGGCCCTTCCGCCCAGCGTCATACAGATATTGTCCACCATCTGGTTGTAGGAACGGAACTCGCCGTCCTCGTCCGGCCGGGTCATCGTGAACCCGCCCGCGCCGTTGCCGCGGGGAATGATGGTCACTTCGTGCACGGGGTCGCAGTGCTTGCAGAGCCCCGCTAAAATCGCATGCCCCGATTCGTGATAGGCGCAGATGCGCTTGTCGGCTTCGGTGACGACGTGGCTCTTCTTTTTCAGCCCCATGAGTATTTTGTCGATCGCTTCATACAGCTCGATGTTGCCGATGAGTTTCTTATCCGCGCGCGCCGTCAGAATGGCCGCTTCGTTGAGCAGGTTGGCGAGATCCGCGCCGGAGAAGCCCACCGTCATGCGCGCCACCGTGCGGAAATTGACGTCGGGCGCAATGGGTTTGTTGCGGGCATGGACTTTGAGAATCTGTTCGCGGCCCTTGACGTCGGGCAGATTGACGTGAATCTGCCGGTCGAAACGCCCGGGACGAAGCAGCGCGGGGTCGAGGATGTCGGCGCGGTTGGTCGCCGCCATGACGATGATCCCCTCGTTGGTCTCGAAGCCGTCCATCTGCACGAGGATCTGGTTGAGCGTCTGTTCGCGCTCGTCATGACCGCCGCCAAGGCCTGCCCCTCTGTGCCGGCCGACGGCGTCGATCTCGTCGATAAAGACGATGCAGGGCTGATTTTTCTTGGCCATATCGAACAGATCGCGCACACGGCTGGCACCGACGCCGACGTACATTTCGACGAAGTCGGAACCGGATACGGCGAAAAAGGGCACGCCCGCTTCGCCCGCCACCGCTTTCGCGAACAGCGTTTTACCGGTACCCGGAGGGCCGACCAGAAGCACGCCGCGCGGAATTTTGGCGCCGACTTCCAGAAATTTTTTAGGCGTTTTGAGGAACTCCACCACTTCCTGCAATTCCTCTTTTTCCTCTTCGGCGCCCGCGACGTCTGCAAAGCGGACTTTGAGATTGCTCTGGACATGCGCTTTGGTCTTGCCGATGCTCATGACCTTTCCGCCGCCGCCCGCCGCCGAGCGCATCATCAGCCAGAATATCACCGCCACCAGGATGATTCCCAGAAACGTAAAAGCTCCCGACCAGATTCCGCCCGCGTTCGGGTTGGCAAAGGTCACGTCAACGCCGGCCCCCATTAATATCTCCGCAAGCTCGCCCGAAGTATAGGGACTCCAGCTGTAGCAATAGAAATAATTCTTTGTGGCGCCGTTCGCGTCCTTGAAATATCCTTCCAGTTTATAGGAACTGATGTTGACGTAATTGATTTCCCCGTTGTTCACTTTCTCGAGAAACTGGCTGAACGATATTTCCGCATATCTCGGAGCGATGAATTGCTGGAACAATATCCCCAAAACCGCCACCGCGACCACCGCTATGACGATCCAGATTATGGTTTTTGTCTTTTTGCTCAATGTTCCGGTCTCCTTACAAAACAATCCGCCTTCTGCGGATTACTATACAGTATTTTAACACACGACTGCCTTTTTTTCAAGCGTTTCCGGGTTACATTTCTAAACATTTAGCAAACATTCACAATTTTAACACCCGTTTTTCGACCCCGTGCGCGCCGCTTCGGCGGCGCCGGCGCTTTTTCCGGATCTTCCGCCTTCCGGTTCCGCCCTCCCCTTCGCCTTTCCGCTCTCTTTCCCGGAATCTTTCCCTCCCCGGCCGACCGACGGTCGGCCGGGGAGGGACTTCCGTCTTGCGTTTTCCGCACCCGTCCGCACCTCTTCCTCTCTCCCGCTTATCTTGCGCCGTCCCGACCCTTTTCATTCCCCGCCCTGCAATGTTCCCGCCTTTTCCTCCTGATTTTTCCTCTTTTTCCTCTTTTTCCTCCCCTTCCGCCCCGTTTTTCTTTTTTCCCTTCCCCTTTTCTGTTCTCTCTTTCCCTCCTCCCTCCTCTTCCCTCTCTTCTCTTTTCCTCTCACCGTCCCTTTTCCTTGTCTGTTTTTCTTTCCCTCGCTCTTCCTCTTCTCCGCCTCCCCCTCTTCCGCCCTCCGGCTTCTCCGCTCCCTCTTCCCCCACACAGAGCGGAACAGCTTGACAAAAAATTTTTTCCGTGCTATACTGAACGGAATTTTACGCCGCTTTTACACCTCCGACCGGAGAAAGGAGCCTCATGAAACTTATCCCTGCGCGCGATTCCGCGCGGCTCACAGCCATCGAAAACCTTTACCTTTCCGCCTTCCCCGCGGCCGAGCGGAAGCCGTTTTCCCTGCTCCTCGAAAAACAGCGGGAAGGGAGCGTGGAAATCCTTTCCCTGGAAGAAGACGGCGCCTTTGCCGGCCTTGCGATACTCGTCCGGCTGGACGATCTGGTACTTCTTGACTACTTTGCGGTGTCTCCCGGGCAACGGGGCCGGGGGATAGGAGGAGAATCCCTGAAACTGTTAAACGAGCACTGCCGCGGCAGCCGCTTTTTTCTCGAAATCGAAGACGTCGGCGTTCCCTCGGACAACGCGGAACAGCGCCGCAGGCGGCGCGCCTTTTACCTGCGCCACGGCATGACGCCGCTCCCCTTCCGCGTGAACCTTTTCGGCGTACAGATGGAATTGCTCTCCTTCGGCGCCCCGCTCACGTTCGACGAATATTTCCGCCTGTACCGGGACATTTTCGGCGCTTCCGTCGCCGCCAACGTCCTTCCGGCCGGCGGGACTCCCTGACCCTCCCTGACCGTCCGCCCGTCCGCAAACCGCCGTTTGCGCCTCCGCGCCTCTCCATCGCCCGGCCCCGGTTTTCCGGTGCCGGGCTTTTTCATCTGCGGAATTGTTCCTGCCGCTTTTCCCTTTTTGCCTTTCCCCTGCCTTCCTTTTTTCCTTAATCTTTTTCCGAGTCGTTTCCCGTCCCGCCTTGTCCCGGCCGGGGCGCCTTACCCCCGCTCATTCCGCTTGTTCCCCGGCTTGCCCGTTCACCCGGCCCACCCCCTCGCCCGGTTTCCCGCGACGACCCTGCTCGCCCCGGCGCACCTCTATCGATGGCCGAATTTTTATTTTCTTTCTGTCGGTCCGCTTTTTGACGCGGCCCGGCGGTTTTTCGCAAAAATATCCGTCTATGCGCAGAAAAACACGGTTATGCAAACGGGGTTATCCACAGGAATGTGGAAAAAACAGGGGTTGTCCACACGCTCTTTTTCGGTTTTGTGGATAACTTTCAGCTGTTTTACACAAACTATTCCGAATTTACAGGTTTTCAGGCAAATTTTTCTGAAAAAAGGCCCGAAATTGTGGATAACTTCAAAAAAATCTTAAAAAAGTCTTTCAGAAAATCCGTGAATTTTCTGTGGATAACCGTTTGCAGCGAAGAAAAAACACGGGAATTTTACCTGTTTTTCCACAAAAATATCTCGTTTCTCCACAAATTCATTTTCTGAACGCCCGTTCGGATTATGCAAAAACGATGGGTTATCCACAATATTTTTGTGAAAGAATAATTGTAAATTTACTGTAAAAAACCGAGCGTCCCGGCCTGAAAATCCGGGCAAGCGCATAAAAAACAGGCGCCGCCTTTCCAAAAGAAAGGAGTGCCTGTTTTGGCCTATGGTCAGTTGAGAAGCCGGGGTTACGCCTGTCGGCAATGGGCGCAAGCCGTGCGGCTTGCTTATGCGGGTTCGGTTACGCCTGGCGGCGGGGATTACCTGTCGGCAATAAGCGCAAGCCTGGCGGCTTGCTTTTAGGGGTTCGGGGTGCGCCTGGCGGCGAGGATTGCCTGTCGGCAATGGGCGCAAGCCGTGCGGCTTGCTTTTAGGGGTTCGTGGTGCGCCTGTCGGCGGAGATTGCCTGTCGGCAATGGGCGCAAGCCGTGCGGCTTGCTTTTAGGGGTTCGTGGTGCGCCTGTCGGCGGAGATTGCCTGTCGGCAATAATCCTGCGGGCTCCGCCCTGCACCCGCAAGGG
>DVMZ01000082.1 GCA_018714725.1 Candidatus Scatosoma pullistercoris | reverse complement strand
GGCGGCGGTCAAGAGCCGGGTGATCTATTCGGGCGGGGACGTGGACTGTTTCGGCGTCGCGGCGTACGAGGACTATTCGGTGGCGGGCATTTTTCTCGAAGAAGAGGCGGTGCCCAAGCGGGTCAAAGGTTACGGGGGAATCGGCGGAGCGTATTCGGTCGGCGGGATCAAGACCTATAAGATCAGCTCGCCGCGCTTCGTGCCCGACGAGAATGCGATTCTGGAATTTGATATTTACTCCGGAAAGGATATGGAAGTCAAAGTCGCGGTGGACGGCGTAAACGGCGACAATCAGCTGGAACGTTATTCCACGATGCTCTCCGTCCGCGGCGGCGGAAAATGGAAGCGGATGATCCTTCAACCCGCCGAACTGAAAAGCGAGATTTCGGGCATGCCGCTTAAGAGTTTTGCCGAAGGGCAGGCGCTCCTGTTCGACTGTGAGGACGAAGAGAGCGAATATGCCGTCACCAATATTCTCTGGCTTTGAAAGGGGGCACCCGTGTACGAACTCAATCAGATTGTCAGGCTGAAGAAGCCGCATCCCTGCGGCGGAAAGGATTGGGAAATCGTCCGCGTGGGCGAAGATATTAAACTCCGCTGTCTCACCTGCGGGCGGTTTGTCAACCTCACCCGGGACGAATTGAAGAAACAGGCGCGCCCGGCGGGGAATGCAGAGGAGAAAAAAGCAAACGAGGAGTCGGGAAAAAAAGTATGAAAGAGCGGGATCTTAGAAACGGGAGCCTGTACGAATACAGATATCGGTATAAAGCAAAACGTTCGTCGGCACTCTTTTTCTGTGCGCTCTGCCTGATCGTGATTACGGCTTTGTGCTTCCGGATGTATTGGACGAGTACCTTCGGCGGAGTCTATGTGGACGGACAGTCGATGTATCCCACGCTGACGACGGGCGACGAACTCCTCATGAAATACGGGGCGGAAGCCGAACGCGGCGACGTAATCGTCGTGGACGTGAGAAGCTACGGATTTTCCGACACCCAGTTCCTCATCAAGCGGCTGATTGCCACGGAGGGAGATGCCGTCTACTGCGAAGGCGGGCAGGTGTATATCCGCTATGCCGGTACGGACGACTTCGTGGCGCTGTACGAACCTTATGCCTATTGCGATTACGCCTATGATTTCGCGCTGTACGAGGTGGGGGAAGACGAGATTTTCTTTCTCGGCGACAACCGCACCAACAGCCGGGACAGCCGTTATCAGGAGGGGCTTTCTCATCTGACTTCTTCCCTGTATACGGTGGACGACATCTACGGGGTAGTACCCGACTGGTCTGTCCGATTCAAAGGCATCTTGAAATATCTGCCCGGAATGCGGGTAAGTCATTCCTGAACCGGAAAGGATAAACGGCGGGGTGACGGAGCGGCGGTTTCAGAAAAAACATTTGCGAAAGAAATATACCGGCGGAAGCCGGTAATGCAGAACTATGCAAGGAGAAAAATTATGATCGGAATCACATCGGACAGCACCTGCGATCTCAATCGCTTCGGGGAAGAGAGAAGCATCGGGATCATGCCCCTCAACGTCATTCTGGACTCAAAATTATATAAGGACGGAGTGGACATCGCGCCTGCGGACATCTTTGCCTTTGTGGAAAAGACGAAAATGCTGCCCAAGACCAGCGCGCCCGCCATCGAGGACTTTTCGGAATTTTTCTCGAAACAGCTGGAAGCGGCAGACGAACTCATTCATTTTTCCATTTCTGCCAAAGCGTCCGTTTCTCATTCCTGCGCGGTGGCGGCGGCAAAGGAATTCGGCGGCCGGGTGCGGGTGGTGGACAGCAAAGCGCTTTCCACGGGACAGGGGCTGCTGGTGCTCAAAGCGGCGGATTTCAGGGACGCCGGAATGAGCGCCGCGGAGATCGAGGAGGAGATCAACCGGCTTCGCGACCGGGTGAACACTTCCTTTGTTCCCGATCGGCTGGACTATCTCTACAAGGGCGGGCGCTGTTCCCGCATGGAGATGTACGGCGCCAACATTCTGAAAATCCATCCGCTGATCGACATGCAGGACGGACAGCTGGGCGTGAAGAAGAAATATCGCGGCAAAATGACGATGTGCATTCGTTCCTATATAGAGGATCTGCATAAGGAATACACGTCCTACGACAAGACCCGCTGTTTTGTCACGCATTCCAATGCCGATCCCGAGTTGGTGACGCTCGCCAAAGACATGGTGGCCTCTCTTTTCGATTTCCGTGAAATCGACGAGACGGTGGCCGGCTCCGTTATCACGGGACATTGCGGCAGAAATACGCTCGGCGTGCTCTTTATTCACGACTGAGGAAAGGGCATTTGCCCGGCGGTTTGACCGGCAGAGGACGGAAATTTATTTCCGGTAATTTTCAATAGAGGATTCAGGAGTTGACCATGACGACTATTTACAATGACGGCGATTTCAATAAGGTGATTGCGCAGAAGAGAAAAATTTTCGGCGTTTTCGCGGGCGTTACGATCGGGTATGCGGTATTCTGCCTGGCCTGGCTGATCTATTACATCTCTCTGCCCTATGCGGATCCCATGCAGTCCCTCCCCAAAACTTGCGTGTATATCGCCAGCGCCTGCTATGTGGTGTTTTTGTTCCCGTTTATGGGAATCAAGTATCACAGAGTGCGCAAATATTACAAGATGATGTACTATCTTTCCGAAGGGCTGAAAAACGCCGAAGAAAATTATTTCGTCGGTTTCGAGGAAAAGGACCTGCAGAAAGATAACGTGGACGCGGTTTCCTGCGTGTTCAAAACCTGGAGCCGCAAAAAGAGCGAATGGATGGAGCGGGAGGCTTATCTCGACAAGGAGAAACCCCTGCCCGATTTCGGCCGCGGCGATCTTGTGAAATACGTCGTGCAGAGCAACTTCCTCATTCAGTATGAAATCGTCGAACGCGGCGCGCTCGAAGAAGAAGAGGATGAGGAAATCGGGGAAGAATACGCCGATGGCGGGGAGTCGGAGGCGGAAAGCAAAGTTTCCGAGGAAACGGAGACGGAGGCCGCGGCGGATGAATCCGCGGAGGAAACGGCAGACGAAACGGCAGAAGAAGAGGAAGGTGTGCAATGAGAGCGGTAATGACGGTGACGGGCAGGGACAAAAAGGGAATCATTTCCAAGGTCAGCGCCTTTCTGGCGGAGAAAAACGCCAACATCGAGGACATTTCCCAGACCATTCTGGGCGAATATTTCGCGATGATCATGATCGTGGATTTGTCGGAGGCGACGGAAGAGCTTGCCGTGCTGGCGAAAGAATGCTCGGAGATGGGCAAAAAGATCGGCATGGCGGTATATATGCAGCACGAAGACATCTTCAACGCGATGCACAACATCTGAGGTCGGCCATGTTTACGAAATTCGACGTTTTGGAAACCATCGACATGGTGGCAAAGGAACATCTCGACATCCGCACGATCACGATGGGGATTTCCCTGTTTTCCTGCGTGCGGGATACGGCGGAGGAAACGGCGCTGAAAGTGTACAATCTCGTCTGTTCCCGCGCGGAAAGAATCGTAAAGACGGCTTCCGATCTCTCGGGCGAATACGGGATTCCCATTGTCAACAAGCGGGTGTCGGTGACGCCCGTCAGCCTGATTTCGGCGGCTTTTCCCGAAAAGGCGCCGCTGATTGCAAAGGCGCTCGACGACGCGGCCGGGCGGCTGGGAATCGATTTTTTGGGCGGCTATTCCGCCTTGGTGCATAAATCCACTGCGGGGTACGAGCGCACGTTTTTGTCCACCATTCCCGAAGTGCTGGCTTCCACAAACCGGCTTTGCTCGTCCGTCAACGTGGGCTCCACCCGTTCGGGGATCAATATGGAAGCGGTGCGCCTGATGGGTGAAATTTTCAAAAAATCGGCCGAGCTGACCGAGAAACAGGACGGGATCGGCGCCGCCAAACTGGTGGCGTTCTGCAACGCGGTGGAGGACAATCCCTTCATGGCGGGCGCTTTTCACGGCGTCGGCGAGGCGGACTGCGTCATCAATGTCGGCGTTTCCGGCCCCGGCGTCGTCCGGCACGCGCTGGAACAAATCCCCGATGCCGACCTCACCGAGGCGGCGGAGACGATCAAGCGCACCGCTTTCAAGATCACGCGGGCGGGACAGCTGATTGCCAAGGAAGCGGCAAAGCGCCTGAACGCCGAGTTCGGCATCGTCGATCTTTCTCTGGCGCCTACGCCCGCACGGGGGGATTCCGTGGCGCAGATTCTCGAAGAACTGGGCCTGGAAAGCGTCGGCGGCCACGGTACGACGGCGGCGCTGGCTCTTCTCAACGACGCGGTGAAGAAGGGCGGCGTCATGGCCTCTTCCCGGGTCGGGGGGCTTTCGGGCGCGTTTATTCCAGTTTCCGAGGACATCGGCATGATCGAAGCGGCGGAGCGGGGTGACATCTGTCTCGATAAACTGGAAGCCATGACCTGCGTGTGCAGCGTGGGGCTGGACATGATCGCCATTCCCGGCGATACGCCCGCGACGACGATTGCGGCGATGATCGCGGACGAAGCGGCGATCGGCATGATCAACAACAAGACGACGGCGGTGCGCATCATTCCCGCTCCCGGCAAAAAGGTGGGCGATCAGGTGAATTTCGGCGGACTTCTGGGCCGTGCGCCCGTGTTGCCCGTACATAAAACGGACAGCTCGAAATTCGTTCTCCGGGGCGGAAATATTCCCGCGCCCATTCACAGTTTCAAAAACTGACCCGTCCGGAACCCGCTTGTATGCCGGGCGTGCCGTCTTTGGAATTCGGCGACGTCGGAAAGACTAAGTCCATAAGGCGAAAGGACGTACAGGCGAAAGGTTATGAAAGCGTAAAGCCGTGAGGCGGCGGGCAATGGCGGAAAACGGGGCATAAAATCGAAAAAGCCGTAAAACGATAAGGATAAAAAATCAAAAAAAGACAAAAAATCAAAAATCAGGATAAAAAATAAAGGAGCAAACAGTATGGAAAGAAAGGACGTCGAAACAAAATACACCTGGGATCTCACTCCCATTTTCCCTTCCGACGAAGCGTGGGAAGCGGAATTCAAAGCGTTTGAGAAAGATTTTGAAAACAGCGGCATTTCCTCTTATCAGGGAACGCTGGGCGACAAGCAGAAACTGCTCGACTTTTTTGCGCTCCGCGACGCGCTTTCCCGTCGGCTGGAAAAGCTGTACCTGTATGCGTCCATGCGCCATGACGAGGATATCCGCGTTTCCAAATACACTTCCTATACGGCGATGATGAGTTCGCTGGTTTCCAGGCTCATGGCGGAAATGGCGTTTGTGGAGCCGGAGCTCACTTCGCTTGACGATTCGGTTCTCAAAGCGTATATCGACGATCCCGCGTTTTCCGCTTATGATTATACGCTCGATCAGATCCGCCGTTCCAAGGAGCATGTACTCGGCGAAGGGGAGGAAAAACTGCTGGCGCTGGCTTCGGACGTCATGGGCGGATTCCAGGGCGTGTTCTCCATGCTGGACAACGCCAATCTCAATCTTCCCAAGGGCGAGTTCAACGGTGAAGAGGTGCAGATGAGCCACGGCCTGTACGGTCTGGTGCTGCATTCGGGCAAGAGAGAGGAACGGGAAAAGTGGTTCAAGGCGTATTATGCGGCTTATATCCGTCTGATCGACGCGATCACGCAGACCTATTACGGCAACGTGAAAAAGAATATTTTCTATAAGACCGCCCGCAAATACGACACCTGCATGGCGATGGCGATGGCGGGCGAGGACGTTTCCCCGGCCGTGTACAATAACCTGATCGAGTCGGTACACGCCGCGTTTCCCGCCATGCACCGGTATATTTCCCTGCGCAGGGAACTGCTCGGGCTGGAAGAACAGCACATGTACGACATCTATGTGCCGCTCGTTTCCGACGCGGACATCAAACTGCCGTTTGAAGAGGCTTACGAGCTGGTGATCAAAGGGCTTGCGCCGCTCGGCAAGGACTATCAGGCTCTTCTCCGCCGCGGCAAGGACGAGCGCTGGATCGACGTTTACGAGACGGAGGGCAAGCGCAGCGGCGCCTATTCCACGGGCGTTTACGACACGCATCCGTATGTCCTGCTCAATTACCAGCAGACGACCAATGAAATCTTCACGATCGCGCACGAGATGGGGCATTCCATTCATACCTACAAGTCCACGGAAGCGCAGCCTTATACCAAATCGGAATACACCATTTTCCTCGCGGAAATCGCCAGCACCGTCAATGAAGTGCTGCTTCTGAAATACCTGTATTCGACCACCGAGGACAAACAACTGAAAAAATATCTGCTCAATTACTACATGGATATGATCCGCACGACCCTTTTCCGCCAGACTCAGTTTGCGGAATTCGAGCAGATCGCGCACGCGAAAGCGGAATCGGGTGAGCCGCTCACAAAGGAAAATCTCTGCGAAGTCTATTACGGACTCAATAAGCAGTATTACGGCGAAGGCATCGTGCACGATGAGGAAATTTCTTACGAATGGGCGCGTATTCCGCATTTCTACCGTTCGTTCTATGTGTATAAATACGCGACGGGCATCATTTCGGCAATTTCCATTGTTAAGCGGATCCTGTCCGAAGGCGAACCGGCGGTGAAGGACTACTTCTCCTTCCTTTCGGGCGGCAACTGCACCGATCCCGTTTCCATTCTCAAACGGGCGGGCGTGGACCTCACCACCCGCGCGCCGTTCGAAACGGCGATGAAGGAGTTCGGGGATACTCTGGACGAATTTGAGAAACTTGTCAGGTGAAGGCGCGAGAGCGCCGCGGCGCCGGAAAGGCCGGAAAAATGAGGAAATGAGTTATGGCGGCTGAAATCAATACAATGCCTTACAACCGCGATGCGGAAATGGCGCTTCTGGGCTGTTTTCTGATCGATAACGACATCGCGGCGGAATATGTGGACAAGCTGGGCGAGGATGATTTTTATCAGGAATCGCACAAATATATCATTCGTGCGATGCGGAAAATCTTCGAGTCGCGCCAGCCCATCGATCTCGTCACCCTTTCCGACGAACTGGACGGGGAGGGGAATCTCGAAAACGCGGGCGGGATTGCGTATCTCACCGAGCTTGCGCAGCTGATTCCCTCCGCGGCGAATTATAAGTCCTATTATGAGATCGTCAGCAGGGACAGCACCAACCGCCGGCTCATCCGCGCTTCGCGGAAGATCATCGAAAACTGTATGTCCGGCGCGGAGAGCGGCGACGCCGTCGCCTTTGCGGAAAAAGCGGTATACGACATTTCCAAGCAGTCGGATAAATCGGCGCTGGCGGGGATGGGAGAAGGGGACATCGTCCAGCAGGTACTGGAAAAATTCGAGGCGATTCAGTCCGATCCCAACGTCTTCCGCGGGGTGGAGACGGGGTTCCGCCGGCTGGACCAGATGACCAACGGTTTACAGCCTTCCGACCTCATCGTCCTCGCCGCCCGTCCCGGTATGGGAAAAACTTCGCTCGCTATGAACCTCGTCGAGCATGCGGCGCTCCGCAAAGACAAGGTCTGCGCCGTGTTTTCGCTGGAAATGCCGCGCATTCAGATCGTACAGAGATTGCTCTGTTCTTATGCCAACGTCAGCATGGCCAAGGGACTGTCCGGACAGCTCTCCGCGGCGGAGTGGAAAAAGCTCATGCTGGCGAGCGACAAGCTCAAAAAGAGCAAAATTTATATCGACGATTCTTCCCGGGTGACCCCGGCTCAGATTCTGTCCAAATGCCGCCGTCTGCGCACGGTGGCGGGGGGCGTGGACATGGTCATGATCGACTATATCCAGCTGATGTCGGGCGGGGACTCCAAACTGGCCGGTGCGGAGAACCGTCAGCAGGAAATCGCGTCCATCACGCGCGATCTCAAAATTATGGCGAAGGAGCTCAACGTTCCCGTTATCGCGCTTTCTCAGCTCCGTCGTATTCAGTCCAAGGAGCCGCAGCTCTCCGATCTCCGTGAATCGGGCGCCATCGAGCAGGACGCGGACATCGTCATGTTCATCAACCGTCCGGAAGCGACGGCGACGGCCGAAGAACTCGCGTCCGGGAAAATCGTCAAGGGCGCGGCGGAGCTCATCATTGCCAAGCACAGAAACGGTTCGCAGGGGCGTATCCAGCTGAAATTCATCGGCGAAAGCACCAAGTTTGTGGACGTGGACGCGCAGGGCATGGACGAGGAACCGCCCGAATATTCCCGGGGGCCGAGAAATTTCGAGGACGAGGAGCCTGCGGAAGAGGCTTTCGGCGGCCGGAGCGGAATGCCGGACGGCCCGGAGGAGCCCGCAGGTCCGGACGGCGACGACGAACTGCCGTTTGAATGAGCGCGGAGAAACCGGAAAGAAGGATAAAGATGATTACACGCGTGGAAAAAATTACGCCGCAGAGCCTTGCGGAAGCAAAGGAAATTATTTTCGGCGGCGGGGTGGTGGCGTTTCCGACCGAGACGGTGTACGGCC
>DVMZ01000081.1 GCA_018714725.1 Candidatus Scatosoma pullistercoris | reverse complement strand
GCGGCAACGCGCCCCCGGCCTCCCCCGCGGCCTTTCAAAAAAACGGAGACCCCATAAATGAAGCCTCCTCCGTCCCCGCCGAAACCTGCGTCCCCTCGGGGATCCTTCCTTAGTTTATCTTATCATAGTTTTCCCGGTTTGTCAATACTTTTACGGAATTTTTTTCTTTTTGCCGTCGATTTCGGGAGGAAATTTATTACAAATGCTCACAAATCCCGGAACGGAAGATAATATTCCCGCTTCCGCACAATGCTCACCCTGCCTTGCAGGCAGTCGACAAGCGATTTTTCAAAACCCTCCGACTCCTGCTTTTTCACCGCCGCAAGAATGCGCACTTTCTCCGCATAATCGCATGAAAGCAGGGAGCAGGTATGCGACGAACAAAATTTTTGCACGGCGTCCACCGCCGGATAGTCCACCGTGATTTCCAGCTCGGCACAGAGTTCCAGCCTTCCCACCGCCGCGCCCGCCAGATTTTCCGAGGCCGAAGAGGAATAGGCCCGCACCAGCCCGCCCGCGCCCAGTTTGATTCCCCCGAAATAGCGCACCACTGCGACGGCGGTTTCCGAAAGCCCCTTGTTTTTCAGTACTTCCAGAATGGGCATGCCCGCCGTCCCCTGCGGCTCGCCGTCGTCGGAAAAGCGCTGCAGATTTCCCGCCTTATCCGCGATGAACGCATAACAGCAGTGGGTGGCAAGCGAATGTTCTTTTCGGATTTCCGAAAGAAACGCCCGCGCCTCCTCCTCGCTTTCCACATGTTCGGAGTACGCGAGAAAACGGGACCGCTCGATGACTTTTTCGCTCTGATGCCGTCCGAAAACGGTGAGAACGGGTTTTTCCATGCTCTTTCCTCCCCGGCGATTTCCCGCCGGCAGCGCCCGAAGCCGGCGCCCGAAGTTTTCCATCTCTCTTCCGGGCCTGCTCCTTTTCCCGAAGCGAAAAACAAGGGACGGACGACTTTTCCCTTTCGGAAAATTGCCGGCCGCCCACACTCCGCCCGCTTACCGGACGATGATCTTCACATGCACTTTCTTGCCCTTGTGCAGGACAAATTCCTCTGCGGGAACGGGCATGTTCACATCCGTCACTTTGTCGTCGTTCACGGACACGCCCCCCTGCTCGATCAGCCGCCGCGCTTCGCCTTTGGATTTTGCGATTCCCGCGGCGACCATCGCGTCCACCACCGTCGCCGCGCCTTCCGCTTCTTTGACGGGAAGCTCCGCGTCCGAACCGCCGAACGCCGCCTGCGCCTGACTGCGCGCCAGATTCGCCTTCTCCTCGCCGTGCACTTCTTTCGTGAGCTCGTAGGCGAGCACCTCTTTCGCGTGATTGATCCGCTCGTCGCGGTAGCGGCAGAGCTCCCCGATCTCTTCGAGCGGCAGAAAGGTGAGCAGTTTCATGCACTTTTCGACGTCTTCGTCCGCCGTGTTCCGCCAGTACTGATAAAACTCATACGGGCTGGTCTTGTTTTCGTCCAGCCACACGGCGCCCTTTGCCGTCTTGCCCATCTTTTTGCCGTCGGAAGTGGTCAGCAGGGTAAAGGTCATCGCAAAAGCCGGCTGCTGTTCCTTGATCCGGATGAGATTGGCGCCCGCGAGGATATTGCTCCACTGGTCGTCTCCGCCCAGCTCCAGAGAACAGCCGTATTTGCGGTACAGAACGAGAAAATCGTACGCCTGCATCAGCATGTAGTTGAATTCAAGAAAGGACAGCCCCCGTTCCAGGCGCTGTTTGAAGCACTCCGCCGTCAGCATGCGGTTGACGGAAAAATGCGCGCCGATTTCGCGCAGGAAATCCACATAGTTGAGGTTGAGCAGCCAATCGGCGTTATCGACGACGATCGCGGCGTTTTCCCCTTCAAAATCGATAAAGCGGGACATCTGTTTTTTGAAGCACTCCACATTGTGTTGCACCGTCTCGCGCGTCATCATCGTCCGCATGTCCGTCCGGCACGAGGGGTCGCCGACCATGCCCGTGCCGCCGCCGATCAGGACAATGGGCCTGTGCCCCGCCTGCTGCATATGGTGCATGGCGATGAGCTGCATGAAATGCCCGACGTGCAGGGAATCCGCCGTAGGGTCGAATCCGATGTAAAACGCCACGCTCTCCCTGCCCAGCTTCTCATAGAGCTCTCCTTCAAAAACCGTCTGTTTGATAAACCCTCTTTCCCGGAGAGTATCCATTACATTTGCAGCCATAATCCTTTGCTTCTCCTTTTCCGTATTTTGATTTTGCGTATTTTCTGTCGTGATTTTCCGTAATTTTAGTATCTTCCGTATCATCTTCCGCGTGAACCGCAAAATTTTGTTTCCGCGCGGCAAAGATCGCAGGCAGCCGCCAACAAAAAAACGGCCTGCGCATGCGCAAACCGCCCGGTTTCGGAAGCCGACTCCCCCGCGATTTTACGCACGGCAAACGGACGCGCAGGCGCAATAGGCGTACGCGTAAATATAATACCGTCCGTTTTCGCAGAAGAAACTTTTCATGATATGTTCAGTTTACACTCTTTTCCCCTTTTTGTCAAGCGTTTTCGGGGACAAAATCGCCCCCCGGCTGCGTTTCGGCGCTTTCCCCTCCCTTTGTCGGCAAACCCTGCGTCTCCTTTCTCCGCCTCTTCTGTTTTCTCCGCCAAGAATCGTCGTCAATCTCCCCCTCCGTCCCGTCGCCGCAACCCTGCCCGGCGCTTTCTCCTTCGCCGGAGGGTGCAAGAACAGAAAATTTTATACGGACGCGCCGATTTCCGCAAGATTCGCCTCCGCCGTAACGGCCGCTTTTTCTCTTCCGATACAGCCGAATCCTCCGCTTCTTTCGGTCTCTTCGGTCTTTCCGGCCTTTGCGGACTCGGCGCAAAGCGCCTTTGCCGGAATTTCCCGTTCCGTATGCCCGCTCCCGGCGGCCTGCTCCGTCTGCGTACAGGCGCGGCGGAAAAGAGACAGCGAAAGCAAAGCCGCATACGCCTCTTCGTCCGTGCGCGCGGACAATCGCCTGAGCTCCGCATTGAGAGCCCTGCGCAAGCGGTTTTCCCGCACCCAGTATTCCGCCCCGTAAAGTTCCGCCGCCATGTTGCCTTCCTCCGTTTTTTCTATCTTATGCCCAAATTATAACTTATATAACTTGACAACGTCTGTCAACTTTTATAAAATAGTTCCCGAAGGAGGAAAAAACATTGAAATTTTCCGTTTTATTGGACATATTATTCGATCTTTTATCCAAACGCATGCTGACCGCCGCTTATTTTGCGGAAAAATACGGGATTTCCGCGCGGACGGTGTACCGGTATATCGACATTCTGTCGCTTGCGGTGCCCATCCAGGTTCAGCAGGGACGGAACGGCGGCGTCTTTATTTCCGATTCCTACAAACTGCCCGTCAATTTCATGACGAAAGCGGAATACGAAGCCGCGATCGAGGCGCTCGGCGCGATGTATTCGCAGCTCCCGGAGGAGCGGTTTCTCGCGGCCCGGAGAAAGCTCTCGGCGCAGGTGAAATCGGAAACCCGGAACCTCACTCTTTCCGGTACCCCCGGAACCATTCTCGTGGACAGCGGCACCTGGGGCGACACGAGGAGCTTTTCGGAAAAGCTCCGGCTGGTGGAAGGATGTATCCGCGATTGCGCCGTTGTCGAGATCGATTACGATTCCCGCACGGGCGAGCATACCCATCGGAAAATCGAGCCGCATATGCTGGTCTACAAACAGAGCATCTGGTATGTGTACGCCTTCTGCCGCAAACAGCGGGCATTCCGGCTGTTCCGGCTGGGCAGGATCTCAGCGGCGGTGCTGACGGGCGAAAAGTTTATCCGCCGCCCCTTCCGCCGGGAGGATATTCCGCTGAAATTCTGGACGGACGAAACCGCGTCTGCGGACGTGCGGCTGGAAATCGCTTCCGGCGCGTTTGCGGACGTACAGGACTGGCTGGGCGGCGAAAACCTCTATGAAGCAAACGGGAAGTGGTACGCGGACGTCCGTCTGCCGGACGACGATACGCTCATCCGCAAGCTCATCGGGCTCGGGTCGGCGGTGCGCGTGCTCTCTCCCGACTCCGTGCGCGAACGGGTACGCGAAGAAGCGCGGAAAATCGCCCGGCTGTACGAATAACTCCGCGCCCCTCCGACTATAATAATACGAGCCCTTTTTCCGCGGAAAAAGGGCTCGAGGAGGGACGCCATGAAAAAAATTCTGTTTACGGGCGGCGGAAGCGCGGGACACGTCGTACCGAACATCGCCATCATCCATGCGCTGAAAGATCGGGCGGACGTGTGCTACATCGGCACCGACGGCCCGGAAAAGGGCCTGGTTTCCGCTTTGAAAATCCCCTATTTTCAGATTTCCTGCCCCAAATTCGTGCGCGGTTTCTCTCTCGGAAATTTCAGAATCCCCGCGGAATTCATCCGGGCGGAAAAACAGGCGGCGGAAGGGCTTCGCGCATTCCGTCCGGACGTCGTGTTCTCCAAGGGCGGCTATGTCGCTCTACCCGTCGTATTCGCCGCCCGGAAGCTGAAAATCCCCTGTCTCACCCACGAGAGCGATCTCTCCCCCGGACTGGCCAACCGGCTGATGGCGCATAAATGCCGTTATGTGCTCACTTCTTTTCCCGAAACCGCCGATCGCTTCCGCAACGGAAAATATTGCGGCTCTCCTCTGCGCGAAGAACTGTTCCGCGGGGACAGGGAAGCGGCGAGAAAGAAATACGGCTTTTCGGGCAAGAAAAAAACGGTGCTTGTATTCGGAGGCGGCAGCGGCAGCCGTGCCATCAATGAAGCGCTCCGCCGCCACATCGCCGCCCTGGCGCGTCAATACGACGTCCTGCATCTCTGCGGAAAGGGAAATGTTGTGACGAGCAACATTCCGGGCTATGTACAGAAAGAATTCGAGCCGGAGATGGCCGACGCCTATGCCGTGGCCGATCTGGTCGTATCCCGCGCGGGAAGCAACACCGTCTTTGAACTGCTCGCGCTCAAAAAGCCCGCCCTGCTCGTCCCGCTGGAAGGAAAGACGCGCGGCGACCAGGCGCAGAATGCCGCTTATTTCCAAAAGCGCGGACTCTGCCGGGTGCTCAGCCAGTCCGATCTCGGATTTCTGCCCGAAGCCATCGAGGACGCCTTCCGGGACGAACAGCTGCTCTCCGCGCTGGCCGTCTCCGATTTCACGGGCGGAAACGCCAACATCCTGCATGAAATCCGCAGGTTTCTGGTGTAATGCGCCATGAAAAACTATCGCGGCGACCCCGGCATTTACTACCGAAAAAAAAGGCGGCGTAAAAAAATCGCCGTCCTTCTTTTATGCGCCTGCCTGTTCTGCCTTTCGGCGGCGCTCTATTTTCAGCACAATGTCACCAAAGTGCTCATCTCCATCAGCGAAGCCACCATGCGGGCGCACACCACCGTCGCCATCAACGACGCCGTGTATTATACGCTCAGCGACGGCGTGCGGTACGAAGACCTCGTCACCGTGGAGCGCGGCGAAACGGGAGACGTGACTTCGATTTCCGCCGATTCGCTGAAAATCAACAAAATCGCGAGAGATGCGGCCTCCATTTCCCAATCCAACCTGAAAAATCTCAGTCTGAACGGAATCCCCGTTCCCCTCGGCGCGCTGACGGGGATCGAAGCGCTGGCGGGTCTGGGCCCGAAAATCCATATCCTGATCATCCCCGTTTCCAGCGTCACCTGCGAATTCTCCTCCGAATTTGAAAGCGTGGGAATCAATCAGACCAAACATTCCCTCTATCTCAATGTAATCGCCGACATCAGCATCGTCATGCCGTCCCGGACGGAAAATTTTGCGGTGACGACGGATATTCTCGTCTGCGAATGCGTGCTCGTCGGCAAAGTGCCGGACGTGTATCTTCAGGGGGATATTTTCGGCAACCATCTGCCGCTGGTCCCCTCCGGGCAGGTCTCTCCCTGATCGGCCATCCGTTTTCAGTTCCGCCGGGTAACCGGACGTTCCGCCCGCACACATCTCCGCCTGCACTACAGCGCTTTCAACATTATTTCGGGCGCTCCCGTCCAGCGAAGTCGGCGCAACCCTGCCCCCCCTCTTTCTCCGAATTGCCTTTTGTTTTCCGGCCATTTGCCGGGCGTCCTTCGGGCGCCCGGCAAAAATTTTATTGTCCATAGTGCTGCACGAAGCCGGAATTTTTCCCAAACCCACAACGTTGCCAGACCTGGGAATTTCCGGGAAAAATCTCTCGCCGTCGCGCCTTCCCGAGATCCCGGGCTTTAATTCTTCTTGCTTCTCGACTTGAAGAGGAGCGCCATGAGGAAAGAAAAAATCACCGCCGCGCTGATTCCCGCGCTCGCCGCCGAAAGCGCGCCCGTAAACGCGCCGAAAAGTCCCTTCTGCGCGCCGTGTATCGCGCCGTTCGCCAGCAGATAGCCGAATCCGGAAATGGGCACCGTGGCCCCTGCGCCCGCGAAATCCACAAGGTACTGATAAATTCCCAGCCCCTGCAACGCCACGCCCGAAAGCATGAAATACACCAGAATTTTCCCGGAAGTCCAGTCGGTGAGATTGATGATGAGCTGTGCAATTGCACAAATGAGCCCGCCGACCAGAAAGGCTTTGGCAAACATGAAAAGAACGTCCAGATATTCCGAAAACATAAAAATCCCCCTCAGATATTTTCGATGCTCACCGCATGACAGATGCAGGGAATGCTCTCCCCCTGGCCGGATGAAACCGTAGACAGCAATGCGCCCGTAGCGGCGAACAGCACGCGGTTGATCTCCCGCCGCCGGAGTTTGTCAAAAAGATAGGAATTGAACACCACCGCACTGCAGCCGGCGCCGCTTCCGCCCTGAAATTCATCCTCGATGACGTTGTAGACAATTTCCCCGCAATCCACATGGTTGGGCTGAATGTCCACGCCCTTTTCCCATACCAGGTCTTTGACGATCCGGCTGCCCAGCGCGCCGAGATCCCCGGTGACGATCAGGTCGTAATAATCTGCGTCCCGGCCCGTGTCGTTCAGATGGGTCAGAATGGTGTCGCAGGCCGCCGGGGCCATCGCCGCGCCCATATTGTTGACATCGGTGATTCCGAAATCCACCACTTTCCCGAACGTCGCCCCGGTGATCGCAACCCTGCCCCCCTCTGAGGCCACCACCGCTCCGCCGGCGCCCGTCACCGTCCACTGCGACTGCGGCGGCCGGGTATTGCCCAATTCCAGAGGATAACGGTACTGGCGCTCCGCCGAGGAAAAATGGCTGTCCGTCGCCGCGACAATCCGCCGGAAATACCCCGCGTCGATCAGCGCCGCCGCCAGAGCGAAGCTCTCCGCCATTGTGGAACACGCGCCATACACGCCCAGAAAGGGGAAATCAAAATCTCGCGCGGCAAACGAAGCGGAGATGATCTGGTTGAGCAGATCGCCCGAAATCATCATATCGATCTCCTCTTCTTTCAGCCCCGCGTTCCCGATTGCCTGCGCGATGGCATAGGCGAGCATTTTACATTCGGCCTTTTCATAAGTGCTTTCCCCGAACATATCGTCCGAAAGCGCCCGATCCACATATTTTCCGACCACGCCGGCGCACTCCTTAGGCCCGGCGACGGTGCCCGTGGAAATGATGCGCGGTTTGTGTTCAAAACTGATCGTATGCTTTATCATATCCTCCCGCCTCTTACCCCAACAGCCAATAAATGACGCCGACCAAAGTGCCCGAAAGCACGCCGTAGACGATGATCGGGCCCGCCACGACAAACATTTTTGCCGCGAGCCCGTAGATCCAGCCCTCTGTCTTGAATTCGATCGC
>DVMZ01000080.1 GCA_018714725.1 Candidatus Scatosoma pullistercoris | reverse complement strand
TTTTTGACGGGACCCCGTATCCCGAAATGTTGCCGCATTTTCCGTAGTTACGCGTGTTTTTTGCGTTCGGGCGGTGTGCGCGGTGGCGGCAGGGGCCGGGAGAAAACGGGCAAAAATTCATATGCTGCTATGGCTCAGCAGGTAGAGCACGTCCTTGGTAAGGACGAGGTCACCGGTTCAAATCCGGTTAGCAGCTCCAAAGAAAACCAACGCAGGAGTCCGCTCTTTCGTTGGTTTTTTATTTGAAAAAAACAGGGCGTTCCGGAAAATTCCGGCGGAACAAAAAGCGGGAGGTTTTTATGATCAAAGCGGAAAAATACAGGGAGTTTATCATTCGTTCTCTGCGCGAAATCATGGCGGTGGACAGCCCCACGGGCTTTTCCGCCGCGATTGACGAAAAACTTCTCGTCCTGCTCTCGGACATGGGGTATGCGGGAGAAGTGACCAACAAGCGGCTGGTAAAAGTCTGCGTGCCCGGTCGCCGCAAAGGAAAAAAAATTGCGGTTTCCGCCCATGTCGACACACTCGGCGCGATGGTGCGGAGCGTTTCCGGCGACGGAAAAATCCGCTTTACCCGTCTGGGCGGGCCTGTTCTGCCCACGTTTGACGGAGAGTACTGCCGTATTTATGCGGACGGCGGCAAAGTGTATACGGGCACTTTTCTTTCCGATTCCTGCTCCTGTCATGTCTATAAAGACGCAGGCACGGCGGAACGGAATGAAAATACGATGTATGTCCGGTTGGACGAGGAAGTGTCCTCGGCGGCCGATGTCGCGGCGCTCGGAATCCGTACCGGTTGTATGATCGCGCTCGATCCGAAGACGACGGTGACGGACAGCGGTTTTGTCAAATCCCGGTTTCTCGACGACAAGGCGGGCAGCGTCTGTCTGCTCACCGCGCTGAAAGCAATGAAAGAAGAGGGACTGGCGCCCGAATACGACACCGATTTCTATTTCACCAATTACGAAGAAGTGGGACACGGTGCCGCAACCGTCGGCATGGACGCGGACGAGCTTCTCGCCGTGGACATGGGTTGCGTGGGCGCCGACCTCGCCTGTAAAGAAACGCAGGTTTCCGTCTGCGTCAAGGACAGCCATGGTCCGTACGATTATGAAATGGTGGAACGGCTGATTTCGCTTGCAAAGGAGCGGAATATCGATTTTGCCGCCGACGTGTATCCCTACTACGGTTCGGACGTGGGCGCGGCGTGGTGTGCGGGCGCGGATGTAAAAGGGGGTCTGATCGGCCCCGGCGTCCATGCCTCTCACGGTATGGAGCGCACTCATCTCAAAGGCATTTATGCCACCGTTTCCCTTCTTTGCGCGTATCTCGGGCTTTGAAAAACAGAGCGGTCGGGAATGGGCGGACGTTTATTGCGAAAGAACAGGCGCAGATGCGTTGAAATACTCAAATACGGAAAGATTCCGGGGCTGAAATCATGAAAAAACACATCCGGGTGGCTGCGGGGCTGCTGTTTGAAAACGGGAAATTATTTGCCGCGAAGCGCGGGGAAAGCCCTTATCCCTATCTCGCCCATAAATATGAGTTCCCGGGCGGGAAGATTGAAGAGGGAGAGACGGGGGAAGAAGCGGTGAAGCGGGAGCTCAAAGAAGAACTCGCTCTCGACGTAAAGGTCGGCGGGTTGTTCGGCTGTACAAAATTTGAATACCCGGATTTCGTCATCACTCTGTTTTTGTACGAATGCGAAATGCTTTCCGCGTTTCAGCTGAAAGAACACGAAAGTTTTTGCTGGATGTCTCCGTCGGAGCTCGATTTTCTGCAATGGGCGCCCGCGGACGCCGATCTTCTGGAATCGATTTCCGGCATATTCGGAAACGGGAAAGCGTGAGGAATCGGAAATGGCAAAGGCGGACAATATCATTCTGATCGGTATGCCGGGGGCGGGAAAGAGCACGATCGGCAGACTGCTCGCCGAAAGACTCGGGTATGCGTTCACGGACAGCGACAATCTGATCTGCGAACGGGAAGGACGCAGTCTCAGCCGGATCATCGAAGAGGACGGGCTGGAGAATTTTCTCCGGATTGAAGAAGAGGTAAACGCAGGTATTCAGGCGGAAAAAAGCGTGATTGCAACGGGCGGCAGCGTGATTTACGGCGCCCGGGCGATGGAACATCTCGGAAAATCGGGAAAAATCGTCTATCTGAGGCTGTCTTGTCCCGAACTGGAACGGCGGCTGTCCGATCTCAGAGGCAGGGGAGTGGCGATCCGGGAAGGACTGACTTTCCGCGATCTTTATGAAGAGCGCACGCCGCTGTACGAGCGGTATGCCGACATCATTGTCGATTTGGACGGAAAAGATACGGAGGGCGCGTTGAGCGCTCTGACGGAGAAACTGGAGCAAAGACCGGAGTTATGAAAGAGGAACTGAAAATTGCGATCTACGGCGCGGGAGCCATGGGAACGGTGCTGGGGGCCTTTTTGTCCGACTGCGGACTGGACGCGAGGGTGGACCTTATCAGTCGCAACCGCACGCACATCGAAGCGATGAAGGAAAAGGGGGCCCGGGTGGTCTGCACGGCGACGGGCACGACTTATACCGAGCGGGTCAACGCGCTTGTACCGGAGGAAATGACGGAACCGTACGACGTTATTTTTCTGATGACCAAACAGAAGGATAATGCGCGTACCGCCGGATTTCTCAAAAATTATCTGAAAGCGGACGGGGTGCTCTGCACCACGCAGAACGGCCTGCCGGAGGAAATTCTGGCAGAGATCATCGGCGAGGACCGCGTATACGGCGGGGTTTGCGCCTGGGGCGCCAATCTGGTCGGGGACGGCGTGGCGGAGCTGACGTCCGATCCCGCCGGCATGAGCATCGAAATCGGAAGCTATTCCGGGCGCTGCGACAAGCTGAAAGAACTTCGGGAGATTCTCTCCGCGGTGGGGGAAATCTCCGGAAATCCCTCCTTTGTCACGGTGACCGATAACCTGGAAGGGGCGAGGTGGAGCAAACTGGCGATCAACGCGGCTTTTTCCGGTTTGTCCGTAGTGACCGGGCTGACGTTCGGCGAGATTGCGAAGCGCCGGAGAAGCCGCAAAATTGCCCTCGGGATTTTGCGGGAATGCTTTGCCGTCGCTTCGGAATTGGGAGTGAAGCTGGAAAAAATCCAGGGACACGATATGGAAAAACTGCTCGGGGAGCCGGGCTTTTTCGGCACGCAGAAGGCGATGTTCCTGCTGCCCATCGCCATGCGCCGGCACAAGCGGCTGGTTTCGGGCATGCTCCTCGATCTCGAACGGGGCAGAAAATGCGAAATCGACTACATAGACGGCGCCGTGTGCGCGCTGGGCGACCGGTGTTCCGTCGAAACGCCGCTTTGCGACAAGGTGGTGGAAACCGTGCACGGCATTGAAAACGGACTGTATGAAATCTCGGAGAAAAATCTCGATTTCTTTTGCTGATTCCCGATTGCGCGGTTTTGGCAGATTCCGGGCCCGGCGGAAAGGAAAAGATTAAAATTCGGTAGGTGAAAGTATGGATTGGAACAAACTTGCGGAAGCGTTGATTCCCGATAAAAATATCAGACCTCTTGAAGAGTATGAAGCACTCTATCCGGAACGCGATCTGCCCAAAGGGGCGAAGGTCACCCGGCTTGCGCCCAGCCCTACGGGCTTCATGCACCTGGGCAACCTGTATGTCGCGATCGCCAACGAGCGCATCGCGCACCAGAGCGGCGGCGTGTTTTATCTCAGAATCGAGGACACCGACGCAAAGCGGAAAGTCGAAGGGGCGGTGGAGGTCATTCATTCCTCTTTGAAATATTTCGGAATCGGGTTCGACGAAGGTGCGGAGCTTTCGGGAAATTACGGCCCGTACTATCAGCGCCAGCGGGCGGAAATCTATCATGCTTACGCGAAGGATCTCATCCTGCGCGGGCTTGCCTATCCCTGCTTCTGTACGGAAGAAGAACTGGAAAAAACGCGCGAATATCAGACGGAGAACAAACTGCTGCCCGGATATTACGGGGAGTTTGCCAGATGCCGCAATCTGACGGAAGAAGAGATTTATGAAAACCTGGCGAAGGGGAAACCGTATGTCATCCGCCTGCGCTCGCAAGGGGACGTGAATGTGAAACATACCTTTCACGACGCCGTGAAAGGGGAGATCACCGTTACGGAAAACAACCAGGACGTGGTCATACTCAAATCGGACGGCATTCCCACTTATCATTTCGCGCATGCGGTGGACGATCACCTGATGCGCACCAATCTCGTCATTCGCGGCGAGGAATGGCTCGCTTCTCTGCCCATTCATATCGAACTTTTCAAAGTGCTCGGCTTCCGCCTTCCCGAATACGGACACAATTGCTCAATCCAGAAGATTGACGGCGACACCCGCCGCAAGCTCTCCAAGCGCAAGGACCCCGAGGCTTCGCTTACGTTCTATCGCGAGGAAGGGTATCATCCGCTGGCGGTCAGGACGTACATGATGACCCTGCTCAATTCCAATTTTGAGGAATGGCTGCTGAAATTCCCCGATAAACCGCTGGACGAATTCAAGTTCTCCATCGGGAAGATGGGCAAGAGCGGCGCGCTGTTCGACATTCTCAAACTCTACGACGTCTCCAAATCGGTGATGAGCCGGCTTTCCGAAACGGAAATGTACGATTTTCTGTCCGATTGGGCGAAGGAGTACGGCACGGAAACGCAGAAGAGCTGGTTTGCCGATCGGGATTATCTTCTCAGAGTGCTTGCGCTCTGCATGGGCGTGGGCGGGAAAAAGCGCCGGAAAGATTTTGTGTGCGCACGGCAGGCAATGGGCTTGCTGTCCTATTTCTTCGACGCTTCGTTCGCGCCGGAATATTCCTTCCGCTTTGACAAAAATACGGTCCGGGCGGTGCTGGAGGATTTCAAAAAGACGTATGATCCGGAAGACGATTCGTCCGTCTGGTTCAATAAGGTGAAGGCTGTCGCCGACGCGCATGGTTTTGCGTCCGATATGAAAGCGTATAAGGCAAATCCCGAAGCGTATGCCGGCAACGTTTCCGACGTCGCGGAAATGCTCCGCATTGCGGTGACGGGGCTTTCCAATACCCCCGATCTTTGGACGATCATGCAGATTCTCGGGAAAGACCGCACGCTTTCGAGGATCGATCGGGCGATCGGCGCCTTGTAAGGCCGGGCGTTTTGCAATCTGTTGCCCGGAGCTTTGTGTCCGGTTCATTCGGAGAATACAGATAAAATAAAAGAACAGAGAGCGTTCGACAGAAAACGTCCGCCGCGGGAATTTCCCGCGGCGGACGGAGTTTATAACCGCATTTTCTGTTTTGTCTTTTCCGCTTGGCGTTCCGCAGGCGAAGGGGCAGAGACCGACAGGGCGGAAAAAAGGAAAAAAGACAGCATTGTTTGTTATCATTTTGCAAGCAATTCAGTCTTCCGCGTTTTCTTCGGCCAGCAGGTCTTTCATGTCATATTTGCCCGGTGCTTTTCCCTTGAGGAATTTGGCGGCTCGGACCGCTCCTGCGGCAAATACGCGGCGGCTTCCGGCGCTGTGGGAAATGGTAAGAATTTCATCTTCTCCGGCAAACATCACTTCGTGTTCTCCGACAATGGTGCCTCCGCGCACGGCGTGGATTCCGATTTCCGCTTTTTCTCGGGCGCCTACCATGCCGCTCCGGCCTTCCACATACCGCTTTTTGCCGTCGAAAACTTCGTTGATGGAATCGGCGAGCATGAGCGCCGTACCGGAAGGAGCGTCCTTTTTCCGGTTATGATGCTTTTCGATGATTTCGATGTCGAATGCCTCGCCCAGAACTTTTGCGGCGGCCTTGCACAGCGCCTGCATCAGATTGATGCCGAGGGAGAGGTTGGCGGAGCGGAAAACGGCAATTTTTTCGGAATATTCGTCAATGAGCCTGAGATCTTCTTCCGTAAACCCGGTCGTCGCCAGCACGATTCCCATTTTGTGCTCCGCCGCATAATCCAACCGCTCTTTCAGATTCTCCGCTGAGGAAAAATCCACGATGACGTCCGCCTGTTCCTTCACTTCGGAGAAATCCTTATACACGGGTATATCCAGTTCGGCGGGGTATTTGTCTACGCCGCACACCGCGCGCGCGTCTTTGTCGTTTCTGAGCAGGGAGAGCACCTGTCCGCCCATTTTTCCGGCCGCGCCGAGAATGAGAATGTCGGTCATGCTTTCACCTCCAGCCCGTATGCGATCATCGCTTCGCGCAGCCGCGCCGCATTGGCGGGCTCGATTTCACTCAGCGGAGCGCGGGGGAGCCCTGCGGAGAATCCCAGAAGATTCATCGCCGCTTTGGCGGGAATGGGATTGACTTCGATAAAGCACGCCTGCGCGAGGGGCAGAAGTTTATCCGCCAGTGCAAACGCTTCCGCGCGGTTGCCTTCCTGCACGAGGTTATAAAGTTTTTTGACGTCTGCGGGCACAAGGTTGGAAAGCACGGAAATCACGCCGCTCCCGCCGACGGCGAGAATGGGCAGATTGAGCGCGTCTTCTCCCGAATAGAGGTCGCATTTCCCGCGGATAAGGCGCAGGGTCTCCATCGTCTGGGACATATTTCCGCTCGCGTCTTTCAATCCCGCCATGTTGGGGAGTTCCGCGATTTTCGCCATGGTGGCGGGCAGAATGTTGACGCCCGTGCGGGAGGGGACGCAGTAAGCGATGACGGGCAGGTTCACCGCTTCGCAGATACTTCTGTAATAAGCGATGAGTCCGTTCTGCGTGCATTTGTTGTAATAGGGAGTGACGGCGAGAAGTCCGTCTGCGCCGATTTTCTCCGCTTTTTTGGCGGTTTCCACGGCGTGTGCGGTGCAGTTGCTCCCGCAGCCGAACACAAGTTTGATCCGGCCTTTCGCCTTCTTTACGGCAAATTCCATGACGGCGGTCTTTTCTTCTTCCGTCATGGTGGCGGGTTCGCCCGTCGTGCCCAGAATCACCAGCATATCCGTGCCGCCTGCGATCTGGTATTCGATCATGGCTCCGAACGAGCCGAAATCGACGCCGCCGTCCGTCCGGAACGGGGTGATCATCGCGGTGGCGGTCCCTTTAAGAAATCCTGTCATAAAATCTTCCTCCCGAAAATTTTTCCGGACGAATCCGCGTCCGGTCGTGTTGTTTAACGGTATTGTTTTTATAGGGATGGCTTGCGGACCGGAAAAGAATGCCGTCCGGTATTATTCTATGTCGGTTTATGAGCGTTCTTTCCGATCGGTTTTTCGTTGTCCGTTCTCCCCGGTTTTCCGGCTTTTTGTCGGTGGCCCGATTTTTTTTCGGAACCGGATTTTTCAGTCGAAAAATCCCTTGGCGGCCAGCAGTTCGGCAAGGAGCACCGCACCGCCCGCCGCGCCGCGCAGGGTATTGTGGGAAAGCCCCACGAATTTATAATCGAACAGTCCGTCTCTCCTGAGTCGGCCGGCACAGATACTCATGCCGTTTCCTTCCGTGCGGTCGAGGCGCGTCTGCGGCCGGTCGGGCTGGTCGAAATAGCGGATAAACTGCGCGGGGGCAGAGGGGAGCACGAGAAGTTGCGGCTCGCCGCGGAAAGACACCCACGCGTCGAGAATTTCCCGTTCGGAAGGCGCGTCGCGGAAAGAGGCGAACACCGCCGCCATATGCCCGTCCGAAACAGGCACGCGGAAGCATTGCGCGGTGATGACGGGCGCGTCTGCAAGGCGGATTTCTCCGTTTTCGACGCTGCCCCAGATTTTCAACGGCTCTTTTTCGCTCTTTTCCTCTTCGCCGCCGATATAGGGAATTACGTTGTCGAGTATTTCCGGCATGGTGTCAAAGGTCTTTCCCGCGCCCGAGATCGCCTGATAGGTGCAGACGGCCGCCCGGAGCAGCCCGAACTTTTTAAGAGGGTGCAGCAGGGGAACGTAGGATTGAAGCGAGCAGTTGGATTTCACCGCGATAAAGCCGCGCTTTGTTCCCAGGCGCTTTTTCTGCGCGGGAATGACCGCGAGGTGATCCGCGTTGATTTCCGGAATGATCATCGGGACATCGGGGGTGAAACGGTGCGCGGAGTTGTTGGAAACGACCGGCACTTCCAGCCTGGCATACTTTTCTTCAAGACGTTTGGTCTGTTCCTTATCCAGATTGACGGCGCAGAAGACAAAATCGACTTTTCCGGCGATTTTTTCCGCATCCCGTTCGGCGTCGTATAAGGTCATATCGGCATATCCCGCGGGAATTTGGCAATCGAACGCCCATTTTCCCGCCACCGCTTCCCGGTAGGTTTTTCCCGCCGAGCGGGCGGAAGCGGCAAGCGCGGTCACCCGGAACCAGGGGTGCGAGCAAAGGAGCAGCAGAAAGCGCTGTCCCACCATACCGGTCGCGCCGATGACGGCCACGTTGTAAGTTTTCATAAGACAAGTCTCCTTTTTGCAATCAAGAGCTGATGCCCGCGGCCATGCCCGGGATGAGAGGGGGGCAACGGGCGCTTTTTTCCCGCGGCGCGGGCCAGCGCGTGCGGCCGGAAAGCCGGGCTCGGAAACGCACGCGGAACCGGGCTGAAACCGAGGCCGGACGGACATGAAAAAAGACGGCAGAGCCGCCTTGCGCCGATACTTTCCGCACATTCCCGACGGGAAACGGATGGATAAATAGCGCTTCACGGACAGTGACAGTCATGCGGGTATTCTCCCGTATGCCCAGCGCGGGGAATGCGCGCTTCGGCGGGGACACCCTTTCCTGCTCCGCCGCGAAGTGGAATCGGTTTTCCCAGGTCCGTTCCCGCGGCGGGTACTCCTGTTCGCCCGCTCCTCTATTTAACGGGTTTCATTGTACCACACATTTGCCGAAAAGTCAAAGATTTTTTACTTCCGGAAAATTTTATTTGAAAATTTCCCCGTTTTCCCTTGAAATAATCATAAAATTGTAGTACAATAAATCCATATGAATTTTTTGTCGGAAAATCTGCCGGAGCGGTTTTCCGACGCGACATCGGAGTTTGATACATGGCACAGGAAAAGAAAGGGCTGATAGCCCGTATGCTCGAAGGCAAGGAGCGCAGCGAGGAATACGCGAGAAGCACTTTGCCCACCAACCGCTGGCAGCTCTTCTGGGACATCTTCAAGGGCAATTTCGGAAAAATTTTCAAGGTGAATTTTCTCATTCTTCTGTTTTTTATTCCGGCGATTGCCATCATTGTGATTTTTACGCTTCTCGGCCAGACCAACGGCGTGCTGTTTCCCTTCGGCGCCAATCTCGGTGTAGGATATCCCGCACAGCCCAATCTGGAAGGGCTTTCTCAGTCTCTGACCCTTCAGTCCGATCTCTATATGTACGGCGCGTTTATTCTCGCGTCGTTTATCGCCGCGATCGGTCTTGCCGGCGGCATGTATGTCATCCGGAACATGGTCTGGACGGAAGGCATTTTTGTCGCCAACGATTTCTGGCGAGGGGTGAAACTCAATTTCTGGAATGCTTTGCAGGCGGCGATTTTCTTCTGCGTAGTCATGCTTCTCGGCAAGTTTCTCATCAATACGGCGGAATTGACGCTGGCGGTGCAGTCGGTGAGCAAAGGACAGCGTATCTGGTTCAAGATTTCAGAGGCGTTCAGCGTGATCATGATGGTGCTGGCGGCGCTGATGTCGCTCTGGATGATCGCGCTCGGCGTAAATTACAAGCAAGGGTTCTGGACGCTCATCAAAAATTCTTTTCTCATGAGCATCGGCATGCTGCCGCAGTCGATTTTCTTTGCGGCGCTCGCCTTGCTTCCGTTTGCGATTTTCCTGCTCAGCGACATGATGCCGTTGTTCCTGCTGCTCGGGATTTTGTTCGTGGCGGTGTTTGCCTTTGCATATCTTCTGCTCGTATGGCTGGATTTTGCGCAGTGGGCGTTCGATAAGTTCATCAATCCTAAGATCGAGGGCGCGAAAGTGGGACGGGGCCTTTACAACAAGGACGGTTCCAGCGCGCTGGAAGCCAACGACAGCGCGGCGGCGATGGAATACAAACGCGCCATTCTCGCGGCGGGAAAATCCAAGCTCGTCTCCCGTCCCATCAAGCCAATCGACGATTCTTTGCAGGTTTACG
>DVMZ01000079.1 GCA_018714725.1 Candidatus Scatosoma pullistercoris | reverse complement strand
CTGTCCAAGGCAAAACAGCTGTGGGGGAAAGAACTCTCCTATAATAATATCAATGACGCGAACGGCGCTCTCGAACTCGTGAAGGAGTTTTCCGAGCCCTGCGTCGTAGCCAGCAAACACGCCAACCCCTGCGGCGTCGGAACGGGGAAAACCATTCATGAGGCATATCTTAAAGCCTACGAATCCGATCCCGTGTCCGTGTTCGGCGGAATCCTCGCCATCAACGGGATCGTGGACAAGGAGACGGCGGAAGAGATTCATAAGATCTTCATTGAAATCGTCATTGCGGAAGGATACACCGAAGAAGCGCTTGCCATTCTGGAAACCAAAAAGAACATCCGGCTTCTGGAGCTTCCCGACATCCGTGCGCGCCGGGAAAAGGACGCTTACGACATGAAGAAGGTGTACGGCGGATTGCTCGTTCAGGATTATGACGAGACGCTCTTCAACGAAGCGGACGTAAAAGTAGTGACCAGGCGCGCGCCGACGGAAGCGGAGATGCGGGCGTTGATGTTCAACTGGAAAGTCGTGAAGTATACGAAATCCAACGCGATCGTCATCGGTCTGGAAGACCGCACGACGGGCATCGGCATGGGGCAGACCAACCGGATCTGGGCGGCGCAGCAGGCCATCGAACATGCGGGGGACAAAGCGAAGGGCTCCGTCATGGCTTCCGACGCCTTCTTCCCCTTCCCCGATTGCGTGGAGGAGTGCGTCAAAGCGGGCATCACGGCCATCGTTCAGCCGGGCGGAAGCATTCGCGATCAGCAGTCGATTGACGCCTGTGACGAAGCCGGAATCGCCATGATTTTTGTCGGCCAGCGCCATTTCCGCCATTGATGCCGGCTGCCTGCCTTTGAGATTTTTGTAGAGGTGGTATCTGATTATGCAGACATTTCTGACGCTCACCTTCCTGTTTGCGCTGGGCGCCGTTTTCGGCTGGTGCATGGAGTTGGTCTATCGCCGGCTTGCGCACGGAAAATGGGTAAACCCCGGTTTTTTGCACGGCCCGTATCTTCCTCTGTACGGCTTCGGGCTGGTTCTGCTGTACCTGATCGCGGAAATCCCGCTGGACGGGCTGGATAAAACCTGGCTTCAATATGCCGTCCGGTTGGTGATTATCTGCGTTTCCATGACGCTCATCGAATACCTGTCCGGGTTGATTTTCATCAAGGGCATGGGAATCAAACTCTGGGATTACTCTTCCCGGCGGGGGAATATTCAGGGAATTATCTGTCCTTTGTTTTCGCTGATCTGGACGCTGATCGGCGGCGGGTATGTGTTTTTGCTTCATCCCGCCATTTCGCGGGCGGTCGTCTGGTTTACGGGCAATCTGTATTATTCCTTCTTCGTGGGGATATTTTTCGGATTGTTCATCTGGGACCTGGCGTCTACCCTCCGGCTTTCCGTCAAGCTCCGCAAATTCGCCAAAGATCATGACGTCATGGTCAGATATGAGGAACTCAAACTGATGATCCGCAACGCTTTGGACGGCATGAAGGCGAAAAGCAGTTTCCTCAATCCCTTCCGCGCGTCGGCGGAGACCATTCGTGCGACCCTTGCCCGCTATGTTGAAAATTTCCGCAACGGTGAGTATAATCTGAAATTCCGCAAAAAACAGCAGAAAGCGGAGGAGGCGCAACCGGAAAAACAGTTGTCCGGTTCTGCGCAGGAGACTGGCCGGAAAGGCCCGGAAGCCCCGGAGAAAGGGGCGGAGGGAATTTCGGACTCTGCCGCGGCAGGCGTTCCGGGAACCGTGGGAGAAGTTCCGGACCGAAAAACGGAACAGGGGAGATAAAAGCGCAAAAAACAGCCCGACCGCATAAAAATACGGTCGGGCTGTTGCCGGAAAATTCAAACATATCTTTGGCAAATTGTTCTGAAGTTTTTCGGTCAGGGCGTTTCCGGAGCCGGCGTTGCGGCGTTTTTCTGCGCCTTGTATTCGGCGATCGCCTTGGAGAGCTGATCGGGGCAGGAAGTGCCGTTGCGGCAGCGGATGCCTTTGAGAAGCGATTCGATTTCGTCGATATTCTTTCCCTCGACGAGACGGGAAATTCCCTGTAAATTACCGCCGCAGCCGCCGATGAACCGCACGTCTCTCAGTTTGTTGTCGGCGTCTACGTTGAAGAGGATCTGCCTTGAACAGGTCCCTTTGGTAGAATAAGTAAACATATTTCAAAACCTCTTTGCAGTGTTTCTGTATTTCAATCCACCAACGTTTCGTAGATGGCGGAATAGAGTTCGGATGCTTTGCTTTCCCAGTTTTTGTAGATATTCTGCGCCGTTTTTTTGTCGGGCACGACGAATTTCAGCTCCAGCATGGGCTGTACGGGCGCGATGATTTTGAGAAAAACGGTGTATGTGCCGTCTTTGTTCTGATAATAGTCCGCTTTGCATTCCTGACGGTTGCGGAGCTTTCCGCTGTTCTTTTTGACGAAGGCGGAAATTTCCTCCCGGATGCTCTTCGGGATGTTGATATAGAAATTGCTGAGGCTTTCCCTTCCGTCCGTGGTGATGCTGTACAGCGGTTCCTCGTCGGAAGAAAGCCGGCAGATGAATCCGTCCTCCAGCAGTTTGGGGAGCAATTCCATGCAATCCATGTAATTGAGCCAATTGTTGCTGGTGGTGCACATTTCGACAATCGTGCGCTCGGAGAGGGCGCTTTCCATCTTATCGAAAACGAAGAGAATGATTAACTTGTTTACGGATGTTTCGCCCTGAATCTGCATTGGTAAAAGCGCTCCTTGATCGGTCAGAAAAAAGGCCGAAAAATGTTTCGGCCGGAAAAACCGTTCTGAACGGGAATTTGTCCCGCGGGAGAGACGTCAGAAGCGCTTCCCGCGGTGAAACCGTTCCCGGAATTTATGCGATGAACTTTTTGAGTTTTTCGAGAAGTTCCGCGCAGTCGTCGGAGTAGATTTCCACGGACAGCGGCTGAGACAGGTCGAGAGAGAAAATGCCGAGAATGGATTTTGCGTCTACGACGTATTTTCCGCTCTTGAGAAGGATTTCATAAGGGCAATCCTGCGTGATGGAAACAAACTCTTTGACCTTCTGAGCCATTTCAAGAGAGAT
>DVMZ01000078.1 GCA_018714725.1 Candidatus Scatosoma pullistercoris | reverse complement strand
CCTCGGGCGTTTCGGCGTTTTTGCCCTTTTTCTTTTCGCAAAGATAGAGAATGAGGGCGAGGATTCCGCAGCCGGCGCCGATAAAGAACAGGACGGGAGCGTTTTTCCAGGCGGTGGGGAATCCGACGGCGAGAATATTCAGCGCAATGATGGCAAAGAGTGCAAAAGTTACCCATTTGACAATGATCAGCCAGATCGGAAGAGAAGAGTTTTTCTCTGCCGCGCTCAAAGCGCTGAAATGCCGGTCTTTTTTCGCCTGAGTATCCGAATCCAGCGATCGGATCCGGAAGAGATCGCAGGTTTGGCTCTGCGCGCCTTCGCATATGCCGAAAATGTTTTTCATAAACAGCCCCCCAAGGAGTTTCTAAGGCGTATTATATCACGGAAATGGGCGGCTGTCAATGCCCGGAATCAAAAATTTTGTCTGCACGGAGAAAGAACGGCGGCAAACAGAGAATTTCCCGTAAAAATTTCTTTTGGGGACTTGAAAAAAAACTTCGTTAATGTTATAATGAGTATAACAGGGTAGCGATAAACGGGAAAAGAGAGAACAGAGAAAAGCAAACGAGGAACAGAGAAAAATGAAATTTGTCGAACTCACGGTGCATACGACGACGGAAGCGAGCGAGATCGTCGCGGACGTCATGTGGAATTATACCAGCTACGGGGTTTCCATTTCGGATATCGCGGATGTGATCGCCTTGCAGAAAAATAAGGACGGTCTGTATTGGGATTATATGGACGACGACCTGGCGGAGTCTGCGGGTGCGCAATCGGGCGACGTGCTTGTAAAGTGCTGTGTGGCGGCGGACGTTGCCGAAGAGACCTGCCGGGAAATACTCCGGGACATTCGCGACGCAAATGAGCGGAGCGGCGGAGAAATTCCGTTCGGGACGCTGGAAGACGTCAAACGGGAAGTGGACGGGGATGAATGGCGGGACGTGTGGAAAGCGCATTTTCGGCCCATTCCGCTCGGCCGTATCGTCGTCGTGCCCGAATGGATCGATTATACGCCCGCCCCGGACGAACGGGTGGTGTTGCTCGATTCCAATATGGCCTTCGGCACGGGGGAGCACGAGACGACGTCCATGTGCGTGGAGCTGATGCAGGAATATGTCACGCCCGATTCCGTCTGCATCGACGTGGGGTGCGGAAGCGGGATCCTGGGCATTTCCGCCGTCAAACTGGGCGCTAAGAAAGCGTATCTTACGGATATCGACACCATCGCAGTGGCGAGCGCGAAGCATAACTGCGAACTCAACGGCGTCGCGGATAAAACGGTGGTGGCACATTCCAATCTCCTCGACGATACGGAAATTCAAGGGGATGTGATGCTGGCGAATATCACCGGGGAAATCCTCTGTCTGCTCGCGCCGTCCATTCCGAAAAATCTTAAAAAGGACGGCGTGCTCATTCTGAGCGGAATCATCGAAAGCCGGCTGGATATGGTGCAAGACGCATATCGGGCGGTGGGAATGGAAGTGGTGAGAAAGCGCCGCAAAGGGGAGTGGTTCGCCCTCGTGCTCCGGCACAAAGGAGTCTGACATGTCCGGCGCGAGACGTTTTTTTGTGGAGAGAGCGGAGGAGGAGACCCTGCTCGAAGGCGAGGAATTTGAACACGCGAAAAACGTGTTGCGCCTCGGCGTGGGAGAGGAGGTCATCCTGCTCGACAACAGCGGGAAGGAATATTCCGCCGTCATCGCCGAAGTGGGCAAACGGGCGATGAAATTGCATATCCTGAGGGTAAACGAGGGGGACAGGGAAGCGGCGACGGAGGTGGCGCTCCTGTTCGGATATCTTAAAAACGCGGATAAAAACGAATTTATCGTCCAGAAAGCGGTGGAACTGGGGGTGCGGAAACTGGTCGCCTTTTCCTCGGAATATTCCTCGTCTTATATGAATGCGAACAAACTGGAACGGCTGAACAAAGTGTCCCGCGAGGCGGCGAAACAGTG
Organism: Candidatus Scatosoma pullistercoris; assembly: GCA_018714725.1. Classification (GTDB taxonomy): domain Bacteria; phylum Bacillota; class Clostridia; order Christensenellales; family Borkfalkiaceae; genus Scatosoma; species Scatosoma pullistercoris. The sequence continues at coordinate 4,473 of DVMZ01000078.1, read as the reverse complement.
CCTGCGCTCGGTGGCGCCCGCCGTGGAATATTGCGCTTCGCTCGAAGAGGCGCTCCGGACGGTTTCCGGGTATAAAAACAAGCTGTTTGCCTGCGAATTCGCGGAACGTTCCGAAACCGATCTTGCCCGGTTGTCGGGCAGTACGGCGTTGGTGGTGGGAAGTGAAGGCGGGTTTTCCCGTGAGGAAGCGGCGCTGGCTTCCGCTTCGGGCTTTGCCTCCGTCACGCTCGGGCGACGGATTCTCCGTGCGGAGACGGCCGCGGTCGCTCTGACGTCGGTGGCGATGTTTTCGCTGGGGGAACTCGGACGGGAAACATCCGGGCAGGGAAGTGACGACGGCGCAGATAAGGCGGACAAAGCGGGCGCTTCGGCTCAAACCGCGTCCGCTCAAACCGTTTCCGCTCCAACCGCAAAAGCGGAAAAAGCGGAAAGGGGCGGAAGGGAAAACGGCGCGGAGGCGGAACAATGAGGGCCGTGGTTCTGACGCTCGGCTGCAAGGTCAACGACGTGGAGAGCGGGTCGCTCATCCGGGGGCTGGAAGCACTCGGTTATGAGGTGTCCCGCGAACCCGGGCCGGCCGAACTGTATATTCTCAACACTTGCGCCGTCACGGCGGAGGCGGAGCGCAAGAGTCGCCAGGCAGTGGCGAGGGCGTTGAAATTCAATCCCGGCGCGCGGGTGATCGTCTGCGGCTGTGCTTCCCAAAAAAGTCCGGAAGCATTCCGGGAAAAACCCAATGTCATCGCGGTGACGGGCGCGCGGCGCAAGGGAAAAATTCTCGAACTTGCGGCGGCGGGGTTTCCCGAATCCCTGTGCGGAGTGCAGATTGACAGAGGAGAGGCGCCGTTTGACGAACTGCCGACGCCGGAGTGCCTGAAAACGCGCAATTTTGTGCGCATTCAGGACGGGTGCGACCGGTTCTGTACTTATTGCGTGATTCCCTACTTGCGCGGTCGGAGCCGCTCTCGATCAATGGAAAGCGCGGCGGCGGAAATTCTCGGCAGCCGGGCGCAGGAAACGGTGTTGACGGGCATCGATATTTCCTCTTATCGGGATGAAAAGGGACATGATCTTGCCGATCTGTTGCTGGCGGTGCGGGACGCGGAGACCCGGATCCGGCTGGGCTCGATTGAGGAGAGCCTGATCGACGACCGTTTTCTTGCGGCGGCGAAAGAAGTGAAGAATTTTGCGCCTCAGTTTCATTTGTCTTTGCAGAGCGGATCCGATCGGGTGCTCCGGTCGATGAACCGGCATTATACCCGGGCGGAATATCTCGGGAAATGCGAAAAAATCCGTTCGGTTTTTCCGGACGCGGCAATTACGACGGACATCATCGCCGGGTTCCCGACGGAGACGGAAGAGGATTTTCTCGATTCCCTGCGGATTATAGAGGAAGCGGGGTTTGCGCAGATTCACGCTTTTCCCTATTCTCCCCGCGAAGGGACAAACGCCTATAAAAAGTACAAGGAACTTCCCTTCTCCGTCAAAAAGGAACGGGTGGAGCGCCTGCTTGAAAAGGGGGCGGAAGAGAAGAAAAAATATATTTCCGGATTTGTCGGCCGCATGCTCACCGTGGTTTCGGAAACTTTTTCGGACGGGTATACGGAGGGGTATTCGGAAAATTATATCCGCCTGTATATTCCGGGAAAGCTGCCCAAACGAAGCACCCGTGTATGCGTTGAAAGACTTTTCAAAGACGGCGCGCTGGCGACAGAAGCGCCGGAAGAGCCCGAGGGCGGCACGGTGGACGCAGAGAAAAACAAAGGGTGCGGCGGTTAACGGAAAGCCAAAGATTCCGCGGGGAAGAAAGACGCAAAAAGAGGATTTGCAGGCATATTCTGTCAGATGCCTTTGCATAAAATAAGGTTTTCGGAAAGGAGATTTTTATGGAAAACTGTGTATTCTGTAAGATTATCGGCGGAGAGATTCCGTCCGAGCGGATGTACGAGGACGACGATCTGATCGTCATCCGGGACATCGAACCCAAGGCGAAGCTGCACTACCTGTGCATTCCCAAGGAACATTTTGCCCTGTTGTCCGAAATGGACGAACGGCGGGCGGAGCTTCTCAAGCGCTGTTTTGAAAAGATTCCGGCACTCGCGGGGAAACTCGGCCTCGAAGACGGCTACCGCATCATCATCAACCAGGGCGAGAACGGCGGTCAGAGCGTGCATCATCTGCATATTCATCTGCTCGGCGGCGAAAAGCTGACGGGATTTTAAGCGGGGCAGGGTTGCGCCGACCGACAGAATCAAGCTCTGAAAACAACAGTTTTTTTCTGAAGGAATACTCCGGCCGGCCCGCAAAATATAATAAACGTATAATCAGAGAAAAGAGAAAAAATCTGGAGAAAAAAATGGATAATCAGGAATATATCAAAGTTTCCAAAGCGATACGCAATTACAAAACCGCATGGCTGAATGTTGCGCTGTTTCTGGCTTTCACCGTGCTTAACGGCTTTTTTGTTGCGACCTGTAACATTGAAGAGGGATACACTTACTTTTTGTTCAGTTTTTATTCGGTCATTCAGTTGATAGCGGCGGGAAAAGTTATGCAATATCGGGATCCTGCAAACGGCGACGTATATCTCGGTATCATGGTGGTGCTTGCACTGATCGTTTTGGCGGTGCTGGTCGTGTTCTGGCTCCTTGCCAAAAAACGCCGCTGGGCAATGATCGTTTTATTGGTACTCGTTTCCCTGGATACCGCCTTTGTGGTGGTCGACATCTTTTACGCACAGCAGTTTTCGCTGGTGTTTGATGTCGTTTTCCATGCGTTGATGATTTATTATTTTGTGCTTGGTATCAAGGCGGCCAAAGAGCTTGCTCTGCATTTTCCGCAGGGCGTACAGCTCACGATACAGCAGCTCAATGAAGCGTATCGGATGGAAACCGGCATTGATCCCGTCACCGGCGCACCCGTGAATCTCGGAATGCCGGGGGCTAATGCGCCCGCCGCGCCCGTCAGCTACGACCCCATGACGGGGCAACCGATTTCGGGCAATGCGCCCGCCGCACCCGTCCGCTATGACCCCATGACGGGTGAAAAAATAGAAGAGGGGAAGAACGAAATCGCAACGGCGGAGATTGAGCCGGGTAGGGCAGACGAAAATAAGTCTGACGCGACGGCGGGGTTTGACAAGGCGGATTTCGGAGAAAAACCCGATTTCGGCGGAAAGCCGGATTTCGGAAAAGATTCCGGGTTCGGAGAGGATTCTCAGAAATAAGGCAAACTCCGGAGACGGCGGCTTGAAAATTCCGTCCCCGGAAATTTGACCGCAGAGGTTGTTTTTCCGGAACTTCGGGCGCCGAAACCCGGAGAACAGGGGCGCAGGATAGTCCGCCGTGAAAAAATTTGTGTTATAAAAGAAGAAAAGTCTGTCAATAATTCCTCTCGCAGGGCCGAAACGGCTCGCGGGAGGAATTTTTTATGCCCTACGGAATGAGAAAATGGCTGGGGACGGCAGGCGCGGCGGTTGCGTCGCTGGCGGTGGCGGCATGTCTGTTTCTGATGTATTTTTCCGCTTTTCCTGGCGGGGAAAAGGAATATTATCTCTTTTCGGCGTCTTCGCAGGCGGAAAGGAAGGAAACGCTTTCCGTGGGGGATTTGTTTGCGGTGCGCGGGGAAAGTGCGGTGTATATCGCGGATTCGGGCCGGGACAGCGCTTCGATTGCGAAAGAGATCCGGGAAAAGTATGCTGCGGAAATTCTTTTCACCGAAACCGTCGGGGATACCGTTTCCTATTATTGTCATTCGTCCGGGTTGGGAGAAGGGATTATCCTGAACGGCTGTCTGATCAATCTGCATATTGCCGTCCGTACGGACAGCGTAGCGGTGGGGACGCCGATTATTTTCGGCGGATATTAAAGCGAAAACGAGCGCGAGAAAAGCGGTTGATCTGCGCCGGTCGCATTTTGCGCATTGTCCGTTGATTTGTCCGGCGTAAACAACCCGTAAAATAAAAAACAGCGGAAGAAAAAGAGAGAAAAAGCGGAGGAAAGAAATTTTTTTCATCGCCGTGTATAAAACGGCGGCGAGGGGTCAACAATTTACATACAAAAACATTTTCGGAGGATTTCAATCATGAAAGAAGAAAACGGAAAGGCCGGCGTGAGAAATAAGAAATTTTATATGTACATCGCGCTGGGCTGTGCTGCCGTACTTATGGCGGCGGCGATCATCATCACTGCGGTGGCGCTTGCCAACCGCGATCAGGCTTCGATCAATGCGGGCACTTCGGACAACGAACAGATAGAAAATCCCGATGACAATCCCGTCGTGGAAACGCCTGAGGAGTTCATTTCGCCCGTAAGCGTCGTCAGCGTACTCAACGAATACGGATTTTATTACAACAAGACGCTCGGAAATTATTACGAGCATATGGGCGTAGACTTTACGGCGGAAGAGGGGAGCGAAGTGTATGCCGTCGCATCCGGTACGGTCGAGAGCGTCTATACGTCCGATATTCTGATC
>DVMZ01000077.1 GCA_018714725.1 Candidatus Scatosoma pullistercoris | reverse complement strand
AGAGGCAAGTCAATGATTTATCTGGATAATGCCGCCACGACGAAGCCCGATTCGCGGGCGTTTTCCCGCGCGCAGGAATATCTGACGGAAAAATGGCAGAATCCCTCCGGATTGTACAGGGAGGGATTCTCTTTGCAGGGCGAGCTGAAAAAAGCGCGTTCTTTTCTGCTTTCCCGGATTGCGGACGAGTCGGCATATACGCTTGTATTCACGTCCTGCGGGACGGAATCGGACAATCAGTCGATGTTCGGATACGGCCGCCGCGGCAATGTCGTCACGACAGCGGGCGAGCATGCGGCGATTTTGTCGAGCGTTACCGAGCTGAAAAACCGCGGAATCGCAGAAGTGCGGTTTGCGCCGCTGAATCCGGACGGAAGCGTCGACGAACGCGCGCTTTTGTCCCTTGTAGACGAAAAGACCTCTCTGGTCTCCGTCATTCACGTCAACAACGAAACGGGCGCGATCAACGACGTCAATGCGCTGGCGCGCGCAGTCAAGGAGAAAAATCCGCGCGTTGTGTTTCACAGCGACGGCGTTCAGGCTTATGGAAAAATCCCGTTCCGGCTCGGCAAAGAGATCGACCTGTATTCGGTCAGCGCGCATAAAATCGGCGGGCTCAAAGGCACGGGGGCGCTGGTGCGGCGGAAATCCTTGCCGGTCCGGCCGTATATTTTCGGCGGCGGACAGGAAAGCGGGGAACGCAGCGGTACGGAAAACCTGTTCGGAATCAAAATGTTTGAATATGCCGCGGAAGAGAAATTCCGCACGCTTGCCGAGGATTATCAAAGACTCGGAAAAGTCCGCGAAGAATTTTGGGAGAGGCTGGATCGGGAAAGTTTTGTCCGCATTTCCTCGCGTGACTCCTCGCCGTATATCCTCAGCATTTCCGCGCCCGGTCTGCGGGGAGAAGTGCTCCTGCATATGGCGGACGATCGGGGACTTATCGTCGGTACGGGTTCCGCCTGCTCTTCCAATGCAAAAAACAGGTATTCCCGGGTGATTCTGGCCTGCGGCAAGGACGAGCGCACGGCGGACGGCGTGCTTAGGCTGAGTTTTTCGCCTTCCACGACGGCGAAAGAACTTTCGCAGGCTTCGAGCATTTTCAATCAGATAGCGCGGGAACTGCGGGAAAGAATGGGGTGATCAATCCCGAAAAATCGGAAGGACGGACAACGATGAAAAAAGTAATCATCATACGCTATGCGGAAATGTATCTGAAAGGGAAAAACCGTGGCTTTTTCGAGCAGGTATTCTCGACGAATATCGAGCGTGCCCTGAAGGGGATCCGGCACGAACTGCATCGGTACAGCGGGCGATATCTCGTCGAAGGTTTTGACGGGGCGGACGCCGATGAAATTGTCGGACGCCTGAAAAAGGTGTTCGGCATTCATTCCATGAGTATCGCGCTGGAAACTTCCAACGATCTGAAAAGTATTTTTGAGGCGGCGAAAGCAGTCAGCCGTTCTTCGGGAACTTTCAAAGTGGAATCTCATCGCGCGGACAAGCGCTACCCGCTCACTTCCATGGAAATCAGCCGCGAAGTGGGGGGGATGCTGTTGTCGCAATTCCCCGCGCTCACGGTGGACGTGCACAACCCTTCTTTTTATGTGTATGTGGACATTCGCGAAAACGGTACGGCGCTCGTATTCGGGGAGTTCTTCCCCGGGGCGGACGGTATGCCGGTGGGCACGGCGGGAAAAGGGGTGCTTCTCATTTCGGGCGGCATTGACAGCCCCGTGGCGGGGCATATGCTTGCCAAGCGCGGAATGAGCGTCGAATGTCTGCATTTTCACAGCTATCCCTATACCAATTTGCAGGCAAAAGAAAAGGTGATCGAGCTTGCGAAAATTCTCTCGGGATATACGCTGGGGAAAACTCTGTATACGGTCAGCGTGACCCATATTCAGGAAGCGATTCACGAAAAGTGCGCCCCTGAACTGATGGTGACCCTTCTCCGCCGGTTCATGTTCCGTATCGCCGAGAAATTTGCGCTTCGCATCAAAGCGCAGTGCCTGATTACCGGAGAAAGCCTGGGACAGGTGGCCAGTCAGACGATTGAGGGAATGACTTCTTCCAATTCGGTCGTGGAAAAACTGCCCGTTCTGCGCCCTTTGGTCGGGTTCGATAAAAACGAGATCATCGAACGGGCGGTAAAAATCGGAACTTATGACATTTCCATTCAGCCTTATGAGGATTGCTGCACCGTATTTCTGCCCGATTATCCCGCCATTCGTCCCGCGCTCAAAGACATTGTCGAGGAAGAGCAGAAGCTGGACATTCCGGCATTGCTGGATGAGGCCTTTGCAAGTATAGAGAAAATAGAATTATGACCGGAATGCGGTTGCAATGAATCTGAAAGAAACCGGGCCGTTTTGTTTTCCGGAATTTTGAAGGCAGCCCCTCGCCGCTGACGGCGAGGGGCTGCCTTATATTGTTCTTTGGCGGAACTTTTTGAAACAGCGGTCAATAGTCCCACCAGTTTTTATCCACGATATCGGGAGGGGTATCGGGGACGACGGATTGCAGGCGATCGTCCGTCGTCACCGTGGGAAGAACGACCGCCTTTCCCCGGACCCCTTTATAAACGGGGATGACGGTATATACATAGGTCTTTCCCCGTTCCAGGTTATCATCTGTAATACAGGAAGCATATTTTCCCTGGT
>DVMZ01000076.1 GCA_018714725.1 Candidatus Scatosoma pullistercoris | reverse complement strand
TTTCCAGAAAGCAACACGCCGTCCGCGGGGATTTTTTCTCCCGCTTCCAACAGGACGAGATCGCCCACCACCAGCTCGGAGACGGGAATTTCGCGAATCCCGTCCGCGCGCTTCACCCGACATCGTGCATTGGCGGAAGCCTTCTGCAATTCGAGAAACGCCGATTCGCTGCCGTATTGGGACAGAGTGGAAACGAGCGTGGCGATGAGCACCGCGGCGGCAATCCCCACCGATTCCGTCCAATCGGAGGTACGGAAGAGAAAAATCAGATTGACGGCCAGCGCGGCGAGCAATATCTTGATGATCGGGTCCCCGAAATTTGCCAGAAACTGTCTGAAAAATCCCTTTCGTTTGCGCCGGGTGAGCACATTGGCGCCATAGCGGCGGCGGGAGGCGAGTACCTGCTCGGGCGTGAGCCCCGCCGCGCCCCCGTCCGGCCGGGAAAAACTGCGTTCTTTCATGAAACCGCTCCTTACAATGCCGTAATACGTTTCATTGTATGCCCGAACGGGCGGCTTTATGAATGCGCCGCTCCGCCTCAATAAAGACGGAGCGGCGCGGCTTAAACAAGCCCGAAAAAAATCAGCGGCCGCGGAACACGCCGAGCGCTTCGCTCATAATCGCCTTGGCAGTCCGCGCGAGCTCGTCAGGGGATTTTTTCATGCCCGTGCGGATCCAACGGGTCATCAGCCCGATACAGCCGTTGCTGACAAACGCATAAAAATCCTCGATCTCTTCCTTAGACGCGCGCGGAAAAGCCGCGGAATAATTCTTTACGCAGTATTCCCTGCCCATTTCCAGCATGCGGTACACAAAGCGCTTGTCGCCGTTTTCTCCCAGCATGATCACACAAATATCCTGATTCTGCGTGAGGAAACGGAAAATCCCTTCAAACAGGCGCATGGACATCAGGTCGTTTTCCTGCGCCACCTCTTTCAGGCGGGCGCCCAGTTCCGCCAGCATCTCGTTTTCGATCTGTTCGAGAAGGTCGTATACGTCCCGGTAATGATTGTAAAATGTGCTCCGGTTGATCCCCGTCCGCTCGCACAATTCGCGCACGGTGATCGATTGAATGGGTTTTTCTTTGAGAAGTGCGGTAAATTCCTTACGGACGATCATTTTCGTCACACGCACCCGATAATCCTTATTTTCCGTCCTTTCCTTGTCTGCCACGCTTTCCTCCTTTTATCCCCTGCCCGCACGCCGGACCTTTTCCCTGTCCCGGAATCCATCCCGGAATCCGCCCCGGTCTGCCGGACACTTTCGGGAAAAACGTCGATTATCCTGCCGCAAGAGGGCCTGTCGGGGAAAATCTCCGCAACGGAGAAAAAATTGCCCGTTTACAAATCCTCTTATTTCTATTATAATAAATTTGTAGCCAAAAATCAATACTTATATCCAAAATGAGGTGACGGTTATGAAAAAATTATATGTAATCACGGGCGCGGACGGCCACCTCGGCAACACCGTTATCCGGCGCCTGCTTGAAAGAGGAGAGCGGGTGCGCGGGCTCATTCTGCCCGGCCGGCGCCCGATGTTCCCGGACAGGGCGGAATACGTCTTCGGCGATATCACGCAACCAGCCTCCCTTCTGCCGCTGTTTTCGGACACCGACGGAGCGGACATCATACTCATCCATACGGCGGGCCTCATCAGCATCGCCGACAAAGTGACCGAAGATCTGTGGCGGGTCAACGTCGAAGGCACGGAAAATCTGCTGGCGCTCGCACTCGGATACCGGGTCAGAAAGTTCGTCTATGTAAGCTCGGTGCACGCCATTCCCGAACAGCCCTTGCGGGTGCTTTCGGAAACGCACAGTTTTTCCGCCGACAAAGTACAGGGCGCTTACGCCAAAACCAAGGCCATGGCTACGAAAAAAGTGCTGGAATACGTCAAAAAAGGCCTTAACGCGGTCATCGTGCAGCCTTCCGGAATCCTCGGCCCCTATGACGTCTCCGGCAATCATCTCGTACAAATGGTCACCGACTATGTGGAAAACAGACTGCCCGCATGCGTCAAAGGCGGCTATGACTTCGTGGACGTGAGAGACGTGGCGGAAGGTACGATCGCCGCCGCGGAAAAGGGAAAAACCGGCGATTGTTACATCCTTTCCAACCGGCATTATGAAATCAAGGAAGTCTTCAACATTATCAGATCCATCGCCGGCGGCAGAAAACTTCCCGTTTTGCCTGTCTGGATGGCAAAACTCGCCCTGCCCCTTATGGAATTTATCGCGCGTCGCCGCAAAAAACGCCCTCTCTATACCAAATATTCCCTTTACACTCTGACGAGCAACGACAAATTTTCCCATGCGAAGGCTTCCGAAGAACTCGGCTACCGCCCGCGCGATCTCTATGAGACCATACGCGACACCCTGCTCTGGCTCCGGCGCAAACAGGCGCCCGCCTGCTGACCGGATCCGGCTGTTCTCATCCTCAGAACTGTTTATATACTCCTCCCCAGGATTATATACCCCTCCCCGGATTTTCCCGGAGGGGGATTTTTTTGCCCGCAGAGTGACATCCGCCCGGATTTTGTCAACTTTTACGCTTTTATTACAACTTTCCCCGGGGAATTCATGGATTTTTCGGAAAAGATGTGTTATAATAAAAACAAAAACGGTATCCGTATGCCATCCACTTACGCACATAAAGTTTTCGGAGATAAAGTACTGTCCGTGCTCCCGAAATCGCTTTCCGAAGCGTTTTCCAAGCACCTTTCCGCCTATTGGCTGGGATTGCACGGCCCCGACCTCTTATTCTACTATCATCCGATCCTGCCCAACGAAACCCGCCGGCTGGGTTCCCGGTTGCACGATCTACCCGCCGCGGGATTTTTCCTGAACGTGCGCGAAAAAATCCGGAAAGACGCCGAAACCCGACGCCTGCCCGCAGAGTCGACCGACCTGGCCGCCTATGCCGCGGGATTCCTCTGCCATTTTGCACTGGACAGCGAATGTCACGGCTATATCGGCAAACGATCCTCCGATTCCGGAATCTCGCATACGCGGATTGAAACGGAATTCGACGCATACCTGCTGGCAAAAAATCAGGAAATCGCGATCGGCGTCAACCATGCGGCGCATCTGAAAGGGAGGACGGAAGCCGCCCGGCCGGCGGCAATTCTTTTGGGCATACCGGAAAGCGCGGCAAAAAACGGCCTTAAAAGTTTTGTCCGGATCAACGGCTGGCTCTCTTCCGCCAATCCTTTTCTCCGGGGCGTTATTTTCTCCGCACTGGCCGTATCGGGAAAATACGGAGAACTGCGCGGTATGTTCTACGACAAGAAACCCTGCGCGGCATGCGCGGAAAGCAACGAGATTCTGGAAGCCAAGCTGGAACAGGCAGTTCCCGTCGCCGCTTCCCTGGTATCGGAATTTTTTGAAAAATTGTCCGACGATCGGCCCTTAAGCGAAAGATTCGGGCTGGATTACAACGGAAATATTCCGGAAGGGGAAAACGCTTCCGGCGGAGGAAATCAATGAAAAACAAACCGGGAAAACAACGCTTTTCGCCGGCAGAACTGAGGTGGATTCTCTATGATGTAGGTAATTCCGCCTTCGTCCTGCTGGCGTCCACCATTCTGCCCATCTATTTCGGTGCGCTCACCGACGAAGCCGGCATCGGTTCCGCGCTTTCTACGGCGTACTGGGGCTACGCGGCGTCTGTCGTGACCATCATCACCGCCGTCATTGCGCCAATTCTCGGCACTTACGCGGATTTCAGCGGCAAACGCCCGCTGTTTTTCGGATTCGCCCTGCTGGGAATCGTCGGCTGCTGTTTCCTCGCCGTGCCCATGTCCTGGATTGCCTTCCTGCTCGTCTACGGCATCGCCAAAGTGGGGCTTTCCTCCTCGCTGGTGTTTTACGATTCGATGCTGCCCGACGTCACCACGGAAAAACGGCTGCACCGGATCTCTTCCCACGGCTATGCCTGGGGGTACATCGGCAGCTGTATTCCCTTCCTGATTTCCCTCGTCGTGGTGCTTCTCTGTGACTTTATAGAGTATCCCGTGCGCATGGCGATCGCCTTTCTCGTAAACGGAATTTGGTGGTTCGTCTTTACCCTGCCCCTGATGAAAGTCTACCGTCAGAAGCATTTCCTGCCCCGGCCGCCCCATCCCGTGCGCGACACTTTCCGCCGGCTCGGGCAACTCTTTTCCGAGCTGAAAAAGAATCGGAAAGCCTTCCTCTTTCTCATCTCTTTCTTCTTCTATATCGACGGCGTCTACACCATCATCGACATGGCCACTAAGTTCGGCGAATCCCTCGATTTCAGCATGGAAACCCTGCTCGTCGCCCTGCTGGTGACCCAGATTGTCGCCTTCCCCAGCGCCATCCTCTTCGGCAAGTTTTCGGGAAAATTCGCCGACGCCAAACTCATCGCCGTCTGCATCGCGGCATACACCTGTATCGGATTCTTTGCCGTCTTTCTCTATTACGAATGGCAGTTCTGGCTGCTTGCCGTGGCCGTGGGGCTTTTCCAGGGCGGCATTCAGGCGCTGTCCCGTTCTTACTTTGCAAAACTTGTCCCCGCGGAAAAATCGGGAGAATTCTTCGGCGTGTTTGACATCTTCGGCAAAGGCGCGGCCTTCCTCGGCACCCTGCTGGTCGGCGGCTGCACCAGCCTCGCCCTCGCCTTCGGCGCAAGCGAAGACCTCGCCCTTCATGTCGGGATTCTGCCCGTTTCCGTCCTGTTCGTCGTCGGATTCTTCCTCTTCCTGTTCACGGCCAGACAGCCCGACCCCGTATGGGAATCTGCCGCAAACGCCGAAACGGCGGACGACGCGGCCGGGACAACCGAATGAACGATACGCTAAACGCTGCGCCGTCAGGCGACCCGCCCCGGACAGAAGGCATACCGGCCGAACGACGCGCGCAAACAAAGTTCCGCGGTTCGGAAAAACAAACCGGAAATTTTTGCCTTCGGTTCCGCGCCTTTCGCAATTGCGTTTTGATTTATGCACAATTTTTTGACGGACGACTGTTCCGAAAATCCGCGCCTTTTCCGGGCGCGGATTTTCGGTTGAAAAACGCATTCCTTCCCCGGTATATTGCGGGAACTCTTTACGAAAGAGCCCGTTTTCAATTTGCAAAATTCTCCGCCGATGTTTACGGGATTTTTCCCTTTTTCGCGCATTTTCCGCCGATTCCGGACAAACCCGCAGGCTGTCAACGCGAGTTTTCCCCTCTCCGTCTTGCTTTCCCGATTCCGCCCTTTCCGTAAATCGGTTAGCTTTTTCTACATATTGCAGAGGGAGTGCCCCGCCGGTTATCCGCCTTTCCCACTCCACGTTGCTTTTTCTGAATCCGAAAATAATGCCGCCGCGGTTTTTCCTGTTCGGAAAAACCGCGGCGGCCATATTGTATCTTCGCTTTCCGTTTCATCCCGCTTTATCCCGTTTCTTTGGGAAACAGGGTTCCGAAAAAATGAAGCAAAACGGGAGAGAGGGGGAATTCAGCGGGTGCGTTTCTTTCCCCAGAAGAACAGCGCGACGGTGCCGGGGCCGGTATGGCTCCCGATCGTGGTGCCCACACTGTAAATCTCCACTTTCCCGTTCAGTTCGGGAAAACGGGCTTCCACGAGATCGGCGACGGCGCGGGCGTCCTCATAACAGGCGGAATTGGAAATGTAGCACTTCCCGGAATAATGCACGCCGTCTTTCGCGTTTTCTTCCATTTTGTTGACGATTTCTTCGATGACCTTTTTCTTTCCGCGCAGCTTCATTCTCGGAATCAGCCTTCCGAGGTCGTTCATATTGAGCAACGGACAGATTTTGAGGAGATTGCCGATGAAACCGGAGGCTTTGGAAATACGCCCGCCCCGCACATAATATTTGAGGTCGGTGGAGAAAAACCAGTGATGCAGATTGAGCTTATGATCCTCCGCCCAGCAATACAGATCGGCGGCAGACATCCCCCCGTCGCGAAGGTCGGCCAGTTTGTCCATCAGAAGTCCGTAGCCGGACGAAGCGCCCAGGGAATCGACGATGTAGATTTTTCTTTCAGGATACTTCTCCCGGAGCAGCCCCGCCGCCGCGGTCGCGGAGTTGAACACGCCGGAAATTCCCGAGGAAAGACAGACGTGAACGATGTCCTGCCCCGCTTTCAGGAACGGCGTGAAATACTCCACAAATTCCTCGACGTTCACCTGGGAAGTGCGGGTCATCTCCCCTTCTTCCATGCGTTTGTAAAACTCGTCGAAGGGAATCGTCTGCCCGAGATCGTCGGGATATTCCTTTTCGCCGAGCGAATAGTGAAAACAGATGTAGCGGATTTTTCTGCCGTCAAAATGTTCTTTCGTCAGGTCCGCCGTAGAACAACAACTGAGAACGTAATTTTCCATACAGTTCACCCCTTTGGCAAAATTTATCCGATTGCTTTCGGCTGCGCCGCCCCGCAAAACGCGGCCGGTCGCCCTGCGCTTTCGTCCCCTTTATTGTACCCCCCTCCGGAAACGTTTTCAAGCAAATCAAAGGCGGAAAAGCTCTACCTGCGCTCTCCCGCCCTCTATTCGTATTCTCCGTCGGCTCTACCGCGCCTCCGACTTCTTTCTATCCGCTTTCCGCGCCGCTCTACAAACGTTCTGCCCTCAATAGAATCGCGGAATTTTTCTCTACTCACAGTAGAATCCCTTTATAATCCGCCGCCCGGCGCCCTGTTTCGCCGACGGTCGGCGGCACTTGTTTCGGGCGGGTTTTCCGCGGCGTACTTCATTCTCCTTTTTTCTCGCTCATGGCGCCGCAATAGGGGCATACGGGCTCTTCGGTGCCGCGATAGGTATATTTTGCGCCGCAATAGGGGCATACCGCCGCATGCAGCGTCTCTTCGGGCGCTTTCGCCTCGTTGAGGGAAATCGTATCCCCCTGGCGGACATATCCGGGAAGATACCCTTTCTGAAAACATTCGTCCAGAAGAGCGCGGATATTTTTTTCCGGCTTGCCAAGCTGAGCGGAAATCTTTTCCACGGCCAGAAGATGCTCGCGCGTGACGGCATACACCACGCGTCGCAGTCCCACTTTGTTTCCGTAGGAAACCCAGGCCATCGGCGTCCCGTAAAAGCCCAGCACCGTAAAGAGAATCCCCGCGCCCATCACCAGCCAGATCCGGTTGCTCGCCCCGAAGATGATCATCGGAATCCCCGCGACCAGCATACAGGACAACACGACGGAAAGTATCAGTTGCTTTCTGACCGCCTTATTCACCGCATTCATTTTTTCTGCGTCCATTTTACCCCCTTTTTCCCGGAAAATATACTTTTTCCGATTTCCGATGAAGGATTGACAGAATTGATATATTCAGTATATAAAAAAATTCCCGACAAGTCAAGTGTTTTTTCCGATTCCGTATTTTTTCGGCGTCCCGGGCGCAAGATTCAATTTTTCGGGCGCAAGATTCAATTTTTCGGGATTCTATTGACTTTACCGGAAAAATATAGTATAATGATTTATAAGATAAAGCATGACAGTCCGCGCGCATGACCGGAAAATCGCGGCGGACGGGAGGATAACAGGCCATGGCGCTTCTGAAAGTCATCGAATGGGCGGACAATTCCCCCAACACCATCGTTTATAAGATCGACACCCGCAAAAACGTCATCAAGCGCGGCTCTGCGCTGACGGTGCGCGAAGGACAGGTGGCTGTCTTCTGCGACAAGGGCAGAATGGCAGACGTTTTTCTGCCCGGATATTACAAGCTGGAGACGGACAGTCTGCCGATACTCACTTCCCTGCTGTCCTGGAAATACGGATTTGAAACGCCGTTCAAATCGGAAATCTATTTCGTCAACACCACCCGGTTTGCCAAACAGCGCTGGGGAACGGCCAATCCCATCATGCTGCGCGATCCCGATTTCGGCGCGGTGCGCGTGCGCGGCTACGGCACCTATTCCTTCCGCATCAAGGACGCCTATGTGTTCATGACCGAACTCTCCGGCTCCCATTCCACTTTCCGCACGGAGGACATCACCGACCATATCCGCAGCATGCTGGTAATGGCGATCTCCGACGCCATGGGCGAAAGCGGCGTTTCCGTCGTGGATATGGCGGCCAATCTTCTGGAGCTCTCCGACGTCGTCAAGAAGAGCCTCGACAAGCGCTTTGAGGAAATGGGGCTGGAACTTGTCGATTTCAACTTTGAAAATGTCTCGCTCCCCGCCGAACTGGAAAAAGCGATGGACGAAAACGCGCGGCTGGGCATGATGCGCCGGAATGTGGACGTCTATACGCAGATGGCGCAGGCAGACGCCCTCAAAGAGGCCGCCAAAAACCCCGGTATGGCCGGAAGCACGATGAGCGCAGGGCTGGGCCTGGGGATGGGTATGCATATGATGAACGCAATGAACGGGGGCATGGCTGCGAATAATGCCGGAACCGCCAGAAAAATCTGCCCCGAATGCGGGGCGCAGGTCCCTGCGGATTCCCGGTTCTGCACCGCCTGCGGAGCCGGTCTTTCCGGCGCCGCAGGAGCCACCTGTGCAAAATGCGGGGCAAAACTCGCCCCCGGCGCGAAGTTCTGCGCAGAGTGCGGCACCCCCGTCGCCACCGTTTGTCCCAAATGCGGAGCCAAACTTGCTCCCGGCGCGAAATTCTGCGCCGAATGCGGACAAAAAATCGGATAAAACCGGACAGCGGACGCTTTTTTCGCGCCCTTTTCCGGTTTTGCCGGACCTTTCCCGAGGTGACCCATGGATTCCGAAAATAAAAATACGCAAGAAACCTTTCCGCCTTTCCGCGGCGAACAGACGGCCGTAGATACGGAAAAATGCCCCAACTGCGGCGACAATCTGGAGTTCGATCCGGAAGAAGGCTGCCTCAAATGCCCGAGCTGCGGCACCCTGCAGAAAATCGAAACTCACGCAGGACAGGAAATCGCCTTCTCCGAACTGAGCAAAGCCAACGGCGGCTGGCAAAATCAGACGCATGTCTACCATTGCGCCAACTGCAATGCGGAAGAAGTGCTGGACAAACGGGAAATCGCGCATGTGTGCCCCTTCTGCGGCTCCCCTTCCGTCGTGGAGCGGGAAGAGATCGACACGCTGCGCCCGAACGCCCTGCTGCCCTTCCTGCTCGATCTTCCGAAGGCTTCCGCCGCGGCAATCCGCTGGGCAAAAAAGCGGCTGTTCGCCCCCCGCGAATTCAAGACGTATTTCCGGCCCGAAAAACTGCGCGGCGTCTATCTTCCCGCGTTTACCTTCGACACGAACACCGATTCGGCATACCAGGGAAGGCTGGGCGAACATTACTACGTCAACGTGCGCTCCAACGGAAAAACCGTACGCGAACAGCGCACCCGTTATTTCTATATCCAGGGGACTTATCAGCAGTTCTTCGACGACCTGGCCGTGAGCGCGACAGACGCGGTTCCCCCCTCCGTCATGCGGACGCTGATGCACTACGATTACCATAACTGCGTGGAATACAACGACGATTTTCTGTACGGATTTTCCGCGCTGCTCTATTCCCGGGACGGGCAGACCTGCTGGGCGGACGCGAGGAGCATGGCGGACAAGAGCATACGCCAGGGCATTCTCTCCCAATATCACCACGACGTGGTCTCTTACCTCAACGTCAGCACAAACTGTTTCAACGTGACTTACAAATATCTGCTGTTGCCGATGTACACGGGAATTTATCCGTACAAGAGCAAGATTTATCCCTTCTACATAAACGGCCGAAGCGGCAAAGTCAAGGGCAAATCCCCCGTCTCCCCCGTCAAAGCGGCGATTGCGACAGTCCTGGGCATAGCCGCGGCGGTGGCCGTGGGATTTCTGATCTGGTATATCTGGCAATAATCCCGGCCGTTTTCCCGGGCTCGTCCGAAAGGCCCGCCGAAGAGCGGCCGAAAGGACGTCCGGAAAACCGATCGGGCTCCGAAAAGAAAACAATACAGCTCCGACAATAAATCCGGGAGGAAATGATTATGACACCCGAAAAAATCGTTCTGATCGTACTGTGCGTCCTGCTTGCAGTCTTTCTCGTCGCGCTTGTCATTCTCGGCCTCAAACTCCGGAATATCCGGAAAGCCGCCGAGCAAAAGGAAGAACGCGCCGATCAGGTCAAGATCGTCAAGGGGGTACGCTATTCCAAAGAGGACGCCATCCTCGACGCCGAAGGCATGAACGTCACCCATCTGCCCGGCGATTTTCTGCTTTCCCGCGGAGAAGTCTACGTCGCCGACCGGAAGGGAAAACTCCTCCCCGGCGTCTATACCGTGCTTTCCGCCGACGGAAACGACCGGAATTTCAAACTGCGCGTAGGCGGACTGGTCAAAAACTTTTCGCACGGCGAAAAAATCGTCGTCGGCGAAGGCGATGAAATTTCCGCCGTTTCCGCCAACGTCCTTCTCCGGTAATCGTTTCACGTTAAACAATAATCCTCGTTGTCCGGCTTCTCCGGAGAAACGGGCTTTCCGGGGCATATGCCCAAAACCACTTTATAAGGAAATCGAATTATGAGCAAACATTTCTTCACAAAACTTCTGCTGGCACTGGCCTGGCTGGCGGCCGCCGTACTGTGGCTGCTGTCCGTCATTCTGCCCGATCGGTTCGGATTTTTCAATCTGAACTGGGCAATCGTCATCGTCTGCGGCACCGGCGGACTCGCCCTGCTCCTGCGCGGCACCTTCTCCGGAAAAACGGGCGTTCTCAAAAAGGGCGATCTGTTCCTCGGTGCCGGACTCCTCGTCATCGCGGCGATCAGCGTCATCTTCGCCCTCGCCCTGCCCAAGAGCTATATCTGGCCCGTCATCGCGGTGATCGTCGCCGTTGCCGGCGTGCTTTCCGTGCTGGCCACCGGCGGAAAGAAGTGGGACGAAGGCGACAATCAGAAAGTCGGCTATAAGGACTATCGCGCCCGCAAAGCGGAAGAAGAAGCGCGCAAAGCCGAAGAGGAAAAGAACAACCGGAAGTAATTGCCCGAAAATAATGGCAGAGCAAAGACAACCGTCTCCTTTGACCGTGCCGGAGCGGAAAAAGCGCCCGCCCCGCACGGCGGATTGCACATGAATATTGCGCATGAATCTCCGAAAGGCGGAGAAAAGAAAAATCGCAGGAAAGCAAAAAACGCGGAAGAAGCGGAACCGGAAAATCCGGTTCCGCTTCCCTTTGTTTACGCCCGCTCTTCCCGGAGCCGACAAAGGCTTCCCTTCTCCCCCGCCGTTTGCGACGCAAAAGGGACGGTTCTGAAAACCGTCCCTACAGAAAAAACAAAATGCTGTTGGTTTTGATCTGTCAAAAGGCCAGCCCCTCACCCGGCGCGTTACG
Source organism: Candidatus Scatosoma pullistercoris (assembly GCA_018714725.1). Classification (GTDB taxonomy): domain Bacteria; phylum Bacillota; class Clostridia; order Christensenellales; family Borkfalkiaceae; genus Scatosoma; species Scatosoma pullistercoris. The sequence continues at coordinate 4,326 of DVMZ01000076.1, read as the reverse complement.
GCGCGGGAGGAGGCGGAGGAGGAAGCGGAATATCGCTCGGCTTATACCCCGCGCTCACCGTTCCGTCCGCGCCGACCTCGATGACAAACGTATCCACCCCGTTGGTCACTTCCAGCGTCATGGTCCCGTCTGCGGCGATCGTAACGCTATACTGGGAGCAGGAAGCCCCGTCGTACAGGAAGAGCGGCGCCTTTCCGCCCAGTTTGGGAAGGCAGACAAACGTATGCGTGCCGCCCGTGCTGTCCGTCAATGTTTTTTCATCGGTAAACACGAAGTCGGAATAATCCCAGTCCGCCGCCGCGGCCGTGACGGTATTCGTTCCGTCCGTAATCGTCAGCGTTTGCCCGTCCAGCGTGATCGTATAATTGACCATCGCGGGCATTCCCGAAGAGAAATCGAACGCCGAGAAGGTGAGCGCCTGTTTTCCGTCCGCCGTAAAGGCGAGCGTGGCCGTCACCGCCGATCCGTCCACTTCCGCTTTCAGCGTCGGCTCATAATTGATGCCCACCGCCGAACTCGAAACGACGATTTCCTTGCCGTTCAGCGCATAAGTCCCCACAAAAGCCGAAGGGGTGAATTTCCGCAGCGTATACGTTACGGTCTCCGTTCCGTCGGTCACCGAAATAACGCCGGCGGAGACAATCGACGCGGTATATCTCTTTCCGCCGAGCATATACACCGCAGAAGGCGCAGGCGCCAGGGATACGGATTGAATTTCAACTTCTTCGCCGTTCACCAGAATGGCCGCATGCGCGTCCACCGCAAAGGTGTTGCCCGCCTCGTCGTAATAAGTGCCGACCAGGCCGATCAGCTCGGTACGGGCATATACGATGTCGAACAGGGTGGCGTACATATCGTCCACGATATACACATAGAGATAGAGATTTCCGTAAGGATTGAAGGCAATGATGATGTTTTCTTTGCCGTTCTGATCGTAAAACCGCTGCAACGTATACTCATACGCAACCGGGGAAACCGCCGCGTCGGCGTCGGTCAGATCGGTGCTGGAAATCCAGAAACTGCCGTCGTCCTTCAGCGTGAACGTCTCGTCGTACAGCGGCCCGCGGTAAGTATAGGACAAACCGATCATGTCGGAATAGACCGACTGCGAGATGAAATACGAATAAACGGATTCTCCCGTACTCATGCGGATGCTTTCCAGCGCCACGCCCTGATCGAAAGGCCGAAGGCTGTTGTAGACATAGTCGACGAGATTTCCGCTTTCGTCCGAAACGAGGTCGGAGACGAAAATCATGGTCGGATAAGCCGAAAAAGTACCGAATTCATACCCCCAGGTATAAATATACTCCTCCCCGTTATAAATCAGCTCGCCGTTTTCAAAGTCAAACCGAAGGGAGACGGGAGCCGTGCCGCCCGTGGTGTAAGTGTCCGTTTGCGACGTCAGTCCCACCGAAAAAGCCTCTTGCAGCGCGGGGATTTTTTCCTCGGCATAATAAGCGGAATATTCCGCATAGTTCCCGTTGTCCTCTTCCAACACCCAGAATGCCCCGTCTTCCAGCTGCAGCATAAACATACCGCTTTCTCCGAGCACCAAAACGATACATTCCAGATCGGGTTTATAAGTAAATGTCCCCGCATAAGACGTCGAGGTGCCGTCGAGCAGGAATTTCAGATTCACCGAATAATCCGCCGAGACCGAAAGCGTTTCGATGTTGTTCACATAGTCGCCGACAAATACCTGCTTGGCTTCATTGAGGATATAATAACCGGAAGCCGCCTGCATTTCCGATTCGACGGAGACCGCCACGTCGATTCCCTCGATCGTGCGGATGGTATACCGCAGATCATACCGCGTGAAGTCGTACACGACTTCCCCGTTCTCGACCCGCGCCGTCAGATCGTATTCCTGGCTGCCGAATTTTATTTTGTCGTCCGTCTCGACGGTAATTCTGTACGAATCGTCCGCGTTCGACCAGACTCCTTTCAGCCGGTCGGGGTCATAGGCGGCGCACACCGAAGTCGCGCCCTCGGAATCGATCCGATAAACCCCTGTCGTGGTCCTTTGCAGATAACAGGCCTTGCCGTCCTCGGAAAATACCAGGGCGCTGCCGTAATCGGAAGCCTTTATCTCAAACGCCGATTCCGTGCCGTTATAGACGATTTTGCCCGTCTCGAAATCCACGAGTATCTTTTCGCCGTTTCCGGTGAGGTATGCGTCTCCGATCCCCGCCGCATCGGGTTCCAGCGCATACACGGAATACCCGTCGTCACACCAGACAGTCCCGTTTTCGTCATAAGCTATCGTCATGTACGGATAATCATAGGAATACCCGGTGAACACGACGCCCGCTTCGCCCTGATCGTCAAAGACGAGCGCAGTCGTGCCCGTGCCCAGCATATCCACCGATTCGTGCGTGGCCTGGGAATACATCTCCCAGCCGAAATATCCGTTCCCGTCCGGAACGGGCGAAATCGCATAATAGACATACAGATACGGATCGTCGGGCATCCAGACTCCCCCGAACGCCGCCGCGTCCGGCATAAACGTCCTGACGGGCTCCGCGTCCTCCGCGGCATTGTACATACCCAGGGTTCCGTCCGCGCCGAGTTTCAGGACGTATTCCTTCCCGTCCGCCTTGCAGCCGATCACGGAATCCGCCCCCGCATCGGTGAACGAAGTCACTTCAAAATCCGCCGCCCCCGTCATCGTCCCCGCGAAGAGATCAAGCGTGTCGCTCCCGGACACCCAACGCCGCGCGAATGCGCCCACCGCTATCGGCTCCTGAGGCTCCGGCTCCGAAGTCGAATCCGAAGAATCCGACGAATCCGAAGTGTCAGAATCGGAATCGGAAGAAATCGAAGAATCCGAATCTTCGGAAGAAGCCGTATCGCTTCCCGTATCCGAAGAAGAGGTGCTCACGCTGTCCGAATCCCCTGTGCTGCCGGACGTATTGTTTCCACCGCAGGCATACAGCGCCGCCGCCATTCCCAGAGCCAGAAGCGCCAGAATCACTTTTCCGCTCTTTTTCATATCTTTTCTCCTTCCCGCACTTTTCAAAGCATGTCTCGCCCCCGCCTTTTCCGACGTTTCCGCGAATTTTTTGCTCCGATAAATCGGATTTTTGAATTATAAATGCTATTATAATCGATATTGATTTTTTTGTCAAGATAATTTCACAGTTTTTTGTGTTTTGCTTTCCAAAAAATTTTGAAAAGCGGTCCGAGTCCTTTTTTGCGCAATCAACCGATGCGCCGTGCCTTTCCGCGACACAAAGCCCCGCGGCTTTTTGAAAAGCCGCGGGGCTTTGTGTCTGGCTTCTATTTATGCAAACAATCCGCAGGACAAATACCTGTCCCCGGTGTCGGGCAGCAACACGACAATCCGCTTTCCGGCATTTTCCCGGCGGGAAGCGAAACGGACGGCGGCGGCAAGCGCCGCTCCCGAAGAAACGCCCGCCAAAATCCCCTCTTTTTTCGCCAGCAATCCGGCAAAGGAATAAGCGTCCTCGTCCGTCACCGTCAGAATCTCATCGCACACCGAGCGGTCAAAATTATCCGGAACAAATCCGGCGCCGATCCCCTGGATCGAATGCAGGCCGCTTTTCCCGCCGCTTAAAACGGGAGAGGAAGCCGGCTCGACCGCCAAAATCCGCACGCCGGGATTCTTTTCTTTGAGAAAACGCCCGACGCCGGTCACCGTTCCGCCCGTGCCCACACCCGCGACAAACGCGTCCACACAACCTTCCGTATCCTCCCAGATTTCCGGCCCGGTGGTCTTGTAATGCGCGGCGGGATTTGCGGGATTGACAAACTGCCCCACGATCAGACTGTTTTTCACCTCCCGATGGAGCTGTTCCGCGCGATCGACGGCCCCCTGCATGCCCAGCCTGCCCTCCGTCAGTATCAGCTTGGCGCCGAAAGCGGAAATCATCAGACGCCTTTCCCCGCTCATCGTATCGGGCATGACGATCACGAGAGAAAGCCCCTTTGCCGCCGCCAGCGCCGCCAGGCCGATGCCGGTATTGCCGCTGGTCGGCTCGATCAGAAGGGTGTCTTTGTCCAGCCGGCCGCTTTCCTCCGCTTCCCTGAGCATTTCCGCCGCCGCGCGGTCCTTGCCTGACCCCGTGGGATTCATCGATTCCACTTTGGCGAGCAATTGCGCCTGCAAAGCGCACTCCCTGCCGATATTTTTCAGCGCCACCAACGGCGTCCTTCCCACCGCTTCCGCAATCGAACCGAAATACATGTTCCGCCTCCCGTTTTTGTTTCCACGTTCAAAGACTATGCCCGACAGACGGCTTTTATGCCGGAGCCGGATATGCTTTATATCTTTTATATGCTTTATGCCGGTATATTCTTTATACC